>NZ_CP100456.1 GCF_024228315.1 Halomarina pelagica | reverse complement strand
GCGACCCATCGCTTTTGCGAGTTCCCAGGTACTATCACGATATTCCGGGTAGTCAGCATAATCGTCGAGCGACATCTCCAAGTTGGTCATGCTCACTGTCACTCCGTTGCTGGGCGTCGACTCAGCATCGAAGAGCTTGCGCTCGGTGATGGTCGCCACACGGTGGTTACTGCGAATCTCTCTTCGAGTATCTTATTCAGACCGATTAACGACCTGCTCACTTCTCACGCTGGCCTAACTAGGCAGTGCAGGCCGGCATAAATCACATTATGCTATATCGAGATCATCCGGTGGAATAGATGAGACCGTGAATCTCAATGCATACGATCGTGGTAGATGAGCCCTTGTTCGCTGGAGCCAGCTGTGGTTTGAATCGACTTCGCGAATCACGGATGCCTCATTTCTCCTTTCAAAATGTATAACATCAATGTTCACGAAGCAAATTCATGGGAACTGGTAAAGTTACGCAGCTCCACATTGCTCCCGATAGTGGTGAGCCGATGCAAGCACGAGAAACCGTCGACGCAGTCGCCGAACGCGGACTCCGCGGCGACCGGTATTTCGAAGGGCGTGGTTTGTGGAACTTTCTCGACGAGGATCCGAACCGAGAAGTACAGGAAGCAAGTGATATCACCTTCATCGAAGCCGAAGCGCTGGCAGCAGTCGAACGCGATGCCGAAATTGAGATTCCGATGGGTGCACACCGTCGAAACGTGACGACACAAAATGTCCCGCTCAACCACCTCGAGGGCCAAACATTCACTGTCGGTGACGCTATCTGCGAGGGAATCCAACTGTGTGAACCGTGTGGGTATATGCAATCGCTCGTCGGAGAGGAGGGACTTTCGAAAGCGCTCGTCCACCGTGGTGGGCTTAATGCGACTGTCGTCGAGTCGGGTCCGATCGCCATCGATGACGAGATTCGGTGGTAACCATGGTTGTCATTGAGTTGGAAGGATCCGTTTCCGTTGAAATGACGACGGGGGATTCAAAGCCGTGCAAGTATACGGTTATGTGCGAGGGTGAACAGGTCGCCCAGTACGAAACCAGCGCGGATCCGCGAACGGCGGGCGGTCGTGTTGGGCTTCGAAACATCGTCTGCAGGCATGTATCCGGGGTCGATAAAAACGCGATTGACGAGCGACTATCGACTGAAATCTCACAAAATGCCGAGGCACTGTCGAACGAATTCGGGTCGAGATAATACTCGTCCTCTTCGCGGTAGTGTTTGTAAGGCGTACTTTTTGCCCTCCTCGGACTCTATCCGTTGTTTGAGCGATAGCGCTCTTCGAATAGTACTCAAGAGATTAGCACGAGCTCAGTACACCGCTTTTTCGGTAAGCCACCCTCTTCTTGGTACGCACCTTCATGCGCGTCGAATCTCGGTGGGCGAGTGACGGAGATGAATGAGTCATTCCGTCTAGATCGGGTGTCTGACCCCGGATGGATAGTGTATTTTGGAACCCTCAAAAAGTATTTCGGGCGAATGGTCTCGACACGATTGTCACGGCGTGAGGTTTTCCGAACAATCGCGATGACATCGTACCATAAGTGGCCAGCCTACGATTTGACACCATTGTATGACCGAAGTTCGCTTAGTGTTCTCGAAGAGGACGTTCGAACCGTCGCGAAGGTCTGGTTTGAGCACGACGCTCACACGTCAGTCGAGCGCTTCGTGTCTGATCTTCCATTGGCGTACGTCGAGTTCCAGCCCCATGATCGATATACTGGATCGACACGGTACAACATGATCTTACTGATGCGGCTATTTCTCCTCAAAGAACTCCATGGCTGGAATCACGAGACAGCACTCGTCGAGTATCTCCAGCAGCGACCATCGCTGTGCCATCGTCTCAATATTGAAGCGATACCCGACCAATCGACGTTGTGGCGATGCTGGAGGTATCGATTTACCACGGACCTCAAAGACATGATCAAGACAACCGCGAAGACGATCCTAATTAAGGCCGATCGAGCGGGCGTAACAATTCCGCGAGAGCCATCGGACACCCAGACACGTCACGAATCAGACGAAGAACCAACACTTGATGGACGCACAGTTTTCGATCAAGTTCAGAAGATCACGGAGCACATCGGCCAAATCGTCTATCCGGGCTTTTCGTTGGATCGAGGCGAAGGCTGTGAGATTCACGAGCACGCGTTCTGGGACCTCCAGACCTATCTCGGTCTTCGAGAAAGTCTGGCAGCGAATGAAGGCGCACGTAGCTTCGTCTATGAGTCACAGCGTGACCGAACACCGCTGGGACACACTCACCGTGAACATGTTCGGAACCTCTCTGTCGACCGAATTCACGAGATGTATCGCCAGTCTCTCGACCGACTTTTAGAACGCGTGGCCGATACGAAGGAATTCCATCGAGGGGGAATCGTTGTGATCGATATCACTGAGGCCAATCCGTTTACTGGGGATCGCTCTGGCTACGAGAATGAGATCATCGGCACGAAGGAAGCAAGCGACGAGTACGCCTATCAGTGGGCAACAGCCCAGTTGGTCGGCAACGCAGTTCCACTGGTATTGGATGCACGACCAGTACGAAAAGGAGAGAGCCGTTTGGAGATTGTTGAGGATCTGCTAGATTCCGCTGAGGAACTCGTCTTTGTCGATAACGTGCTGATGGACCGCGATTTCGACAGCCAGCACGTTCTCGACGCGATCAGCCAGCGCGGGCTCACTTACGTCGTTCCAAAGCGGATGCAGACCAGCGAGAAAGCGCAAGCGAAACGGCTCTGCCAGCAGGATCAAAACCGGTATTTAACCGACAGGAACCTCCACCTCGGGAGTAACGAGTGGCACAATACGACATTGATCTATCGCCGGAAAGAGGATGCCAAGTACACTGATCACCGCCAGTACTCGGTGTTCATGTCGAACGGAGGCGAGAGATATCTCAGCGAGTATGCGTATCGCTGGGAGATCGAAAGTGGCTATCGGAGTATCAAGCGGTTCATGGCCGCGACAACCTCGAAGAACTTTGTCTTGCGGTTCTTCTACTTCGCATTCGCCTGTCTCCTGTATTCGATCTGGCGAGCGGTCGATCTACTTGTGCAGGTCGAACTGACTGGTGAATACGAACGATCGCCTGTTGTAACGGCAAACACGGTGCTGACCCTGCTGAAGCAAATTGGTATCGGCTAAAGCTGTCCTATAACACAGAGAACGTCCATGGATGAGCAACAGCTTTGGCTCAAACAGTCTGCAAAGCCTGGAAGAGATAGATGACTAACTAGAATCGCCCATCGACTCTGGTTTGAAATGGTTTCAGATCGGTATACCAATCGAAACTGTGCATTCTGGGCCCTCTATATTGGGTGTAGTCTCATCTTCTACATCCAGTGTAGTCCAAAATTCGTGCACCCTGCGCACGCAACGAGCCGAACGTAGCGCTCTCATACCCTGGCAAAAGCCGTACTGCTATGGAAGACAGATAGAGTTGTCGAGAAACCAAGAAACGCCGCGTTTGACGCCTCTATTGGCAAGAACTAACTATCAAAAGAAAAGGCCCATCCTTATCTCGTCGCTAGTATCGAGGAGTACACAGAATCAAGGAGAAAGCCCACGACGTTAGTCGTGGGATGAATCTGACGAACCCCGTAAAACCGCAATACGTAGGTAGAACAGGGTCGGATGTTAGCGTAACTTGCTCGGAAAAACTGGAGTTGGATTAGGGTCTCCATCAACAAAAAGCAACCCTCCCCACACGAGGCTCGGACGTGCGTCCGAGTCGGGCCGATGGCACGGCGCGTAGGGTGTTAGCAGGGTAGTCCGAACGACTGGCGTCACCACGTGCCGCCCGACGCACCACCTACAAACTGAGACCGACCACCGAGGTCAGGAAGTTGCCTCCGTTGGGGTCGGAACGCCTGACCCCAAGCGCGAGGACTCCCACGACTTCAGTCGTGTGGAGGATGTCAATCACGGGGAGGGATAGCGATCTTGGCCGGGAGTGACGGGGATTAATTCTCGAGTAATTAGTATTAGTGCTCCTGTCGGCCACCACTCTGGTCGGATCTTTCAAGCCACCCGGCCATGGTAGGCAGCGAGACCCCGGAGGATAACAATTATACGCGCGTTATCTGAGAAGTGAGTCGAAGAAGTCAGACCCTTTCGCGAGGCAGCGTCACACCAGTTCGGAGGCCAACTACGGCACTCTCGAGTGGTTCGCAGTGAGCAAACGAGGATCAGCTCGAGAGTTGCCGCCCGGAATGGATACGGACAACGGGACGCATCGTACAACCCGTTTGCACGCCAAACGCGACGGGCAGTGGACGCCGTACGGTGGTCGATCGGTCAGCGCCTACTCGTCGAGTTTCGTGTTCGCTGCTCGCGAACGAAGGTTATCGGGGAAGAATGTCGGAGCGACAAGACCGAGCGGGCGAGATACGCTCAATCGAAGAGTAAGAGATCGAGAGGTATCGATACCGTTTGCGAGGTGCAAACGCTCACACCTGCGTGGCGTTTACTTCGATGACGTTGGCGGCTCCTCGGACGACCTCGGGGAGTTCCTCACGAAACCGCTCCCCTTTGAACCGGCTGGTCGGGCCGGAGATGCTGATCGCGCCGTTGAAATCGCCGTTCGGGTGTTTTATCGGTGCCGCAACGCAACGGAGACCCTGTAGGATCTCCTCATCGTCGAACGCGACTTTCTCGCGACGGATCTGATCGAGTTCTTCGAACAGGTCCTCGCGCGTCGAGACGGTGTTCGGGGTGTGCTGGGGAAGCCCAGTCTCGTCGATGATCGCCTCGACCCGCTCGTGGGAGAGTTGTGAGAGGATCGCTTTGCCGAGCGCGGTACAGTGGAGGTCCTTTCGGTTACCGGCGTACGAGGCGGTCTGGATTGCGTTCTCGCCACGGGTCTTGTGGAGGTAGACTCCCTTTCCGTGCTCCTCCACCATGAACTGGGCGACCTCTCCAGTACTCTCGGCGAGTCTATCGACTTCCTTCGCCGTGATCTCGTAGATGTCGACGTTCTTCTTGGCGAACCCGCCGAAGTCGACGAAACGCAGACTGATGTGGTACGTCTCGCCCCGCTTGACGACGAACTCGTGATCGGCGAGCGTGGCGAGGTGGCTGTGTACCGTCGCCTTCGCCAAGCCGAGGTAGTCCGCGAGTTCGGTGATACCCGCACCGTCGAGTTCCTTGAGCGCCTCGAGGATCTCGCAGGTCGTCCCGACGGCCTTCACCCGCCGTCCCGCGCCATCCGGGGTGGTGTGGTCGCCCATACCGGGGGCTCGGTCGCCGCCGGTAAACCGTTTGCGATCGCCGAACAGCGTCGACGGAGGGAACGCGGACGCGGAGGACGCGTCAGGCCTGCGTCGGCGGCGTGACCGCGTCGCTCGTCTCACTGTTCTTCAGCGCCGCGCCGGTCGCCGCGTCGAACAGTTGAATCTTCTCCTCGGGGAATCCCACGTGGACGGTGTCGCCGGCCGAGACGCGAACGTCGCCGGCGACGCTCACCGTGTACGTCTCGCCGCCGATGTCGATGTAGACGTAGCTCTGCTCGCCCATCGGCTCGACGACCTCGACCGTCGTCCGGATGGCGTCCCGAGCGCCCTCGTCGACGAGTTCGATGTGCTCCGGTCGGACGCCGAGCGTCAGTCCGGCCGACGCGTCCTCGATCGCGTCGGCCGTCTCGGCGCTCAGGTGGTAGGTGAACGCGTCGTGTTTCAACGTACCGTCGTCGTATTCTACCTCCAGGAAGTTCATCGACGGCGACCCGATGAAGCCGGCGACGAAGCGGTTCCTGGGTTCGTGATAGCACTCGAGGGGCGTTCCGAGCTGCTGGAGTTCGCCGCCGTCGAGGACAGCGATGTAGTCACCCATCGTCATCGCCTCCGTCTGGTCGTGGGTGACGTAGACGGTGGTCACGCCCAGTTCCTGCTGGAGCTGTTGAATCTCGGTGCGCATCGTCGTGCGCAGCTTCGCGTCGAGGTTGCTGAGTGGTTCGTCCATCAGGAAGACGGCCGGCTCGCGGATGATCGCGCGGCCGAGCGCAACGCGCTGCTGCTGGCCCCCGGAGAGTTCCTTCGGCTTCTTGTCGAGCAGTTCGTCGATCTCGAGCAGTTCCGCCGTCTCCCGCACGCGACGGTCGATCTCGTCCGCATTCAGGTCGGTCGTGATCTTCAGCCCGTACCCGATGTTCTTCCGGACCGTCATGTGTGGGTAGAGCGCGTAGTTCTGGAACACCATCGCCATGTCGCGCTCTTTCGGTTTCAGATGGGTGATGTCGCGGCCGTCGAGGCGGATCTCGCCGGACGTGACGGTCTCTAACCCGGCGATACAGCGGAGCGTCGTGGACTTCCCGCACCCCGATGGCCCGACGAGGACGAGAAACTCCCCGTCCTCGACCGTGATGTCGAGGTCGTCGACCGCGACGATCTCGTTGCCCCCCTCGTCGAACACCTTCCGCAACTCGGTGAGTTCTAACTTCCCCATAGTATCACTTGTTATTTCTGTGCCAGCGTTTGGCACCCCGGATAATAAATCCACCTCTCGTCGTTCTGCCTATACGGAGACGGTCGCACGGCCGTCGTCGACGGTCCACTCGCCGCTAGCCGGAGAGGCGGCGACGCGCTCCAAGCGTTGATCCCCGACCGTCACGGCGTCGGGGACGGAGTGGTTCGTCGCGAACGTCACCGCGACGGTCACTCGGTCCGCGGTGACGTCGCCGAGTTCGACGGTGAGGGTCCCGTCGGCTGTCGCGACGCGCACGTCGATGAGGGCGTCACCGTCCTCGTCGTAGAATCGCCCGCGAGCCTCGCCGGTCGCATCGAGCGTCGCACGGAACGTGAGATCGTCCGGCGTCCCCGGACGGACGGTCTCGGTCGGTTCGCGCTCCGGGATCACGCTCCCCGCGCGCACGAAGATCGGCATCGTGTCGAGCGGCGTCTCGACGGTGACGGTCCGTTCGCCCTCGTGTCGCTCGTCGGTCCGGACGTCGATCCACTCACCTGCCGGCAGGTAGACGTCGCGGGACCCCTCCGCCTCGAAGACCGGCGCGACCAGCAGATCCGTTCCGACGAGGTACTGGGTGTCGAGACGGTGCGTGGTCGGGTCGTCCTGGTACTCGAGTACCAGTGGCCGTACCACGGGCAGGCCGGTGCGGGCGGCTATCTCGGCGTACGTGTAGAGATACGGGAGCAGGGAGTAGCGCAGACGGGCGTACTCGCGGAATATCTCGACGACGTCCTCCCCGAACGCCCAGGGTTCGCGCGGCGTCGTCCCGTGACAGCGGGCGTTGCTCGAGAGGAGGCCGAACTGCGCCCAGCGCGCGTAGAGCGCGTCCGTCGGCGTGCCCCGAAAGCCGCCGATGTCGTGGCTCCAGTAAGCGATCCCCGACAGCGAGGCGGAGAGCCCGCCACGCAACGCGGCTGCCATCCCGTTCCACGTGGTCTGCGGATCGCCGCCCCAGTGCATCGGGAAGCGCTGGCTCCCCGTCCAGGCCGAGCGACCCCAGACGAGCGCCTGGTCGCGCCCCTTGACCTCGCCGACCGTCTCGTAGACGGCCTCGTTGTAGCGGTACGGGTAGAGGTTGTGCATCACCGCGCCGGTCGTTCCGTTGTCGAAGACGGCGTCCTCGGGGACGTACTCGCCGTAATCGGTCTTGAACACGTCGACGCCCATCTCGAGTAGTCGGCGGTGCTTCGCCTTCCACCACTCGACGGCGTCAGGGTTCGTGAAATCGACGAGCGCGCCGCGGTAGTCCCCCTGACAGGTGTGGTCCATCACGTAGGGCTTGCCCGTCCCGTCGGTCACGAAGTACCCACCGCTCGCGCCCTCCTCGAAGGCGTCCGTCCCGACGGGGACGTGGGGGTGCTCCCAGAGCGAGAGGCGAAAGCCCCCCTCGTGGAGTTGCTCGATCATGCCCGCCGGTTCGGGGAACTGCTCGGTGTCCCACTCCAGATCGGTCGAGCAGCGCTCGCGCATCCAGAACGGATCGAGGTGGACGACGTCGCAGGGGATCTCCTCGTCACGTAGACGGGCGGTGATCTCCTCCAGTTGTTCGCGGGACTCGTAGCCCAGCCGCGACATCCAGGTGCCGAAGCTCCACTTCGGCGGTCGGTTCGGCCGGCCGGTGAGGGCAGTGTAGGACTCGATGACGTCCGTGAATCGAGGGCCGTAGAGGAAGACGAAGGCGAACGCGTCGTCGGCCACCGAGACGGTCGCGCTCGCCGTGGACGTCTTCCCGAGGTCGTAGCTGACGCGAGCGGTCGTGTCGACGAGCATCCCGTACCCCCTCGTCGAGAGGTGGAAGGGGACGTTCTTGTACGCCCGCGGCGTCTCGGTGCCGAGCGGTTCCTCGTGCCAGAGGTCGAACTCGCGCCCGCGCCGGTCGAACTCAACGAACTGTTCGCCCAGTCCGTAGAGCTTCTCGTCGGGGGCGAGTCCGAAGGCCGTTCCCGTCTCGACGACGCGACGCGGGTTGTGGTTGATCTCCTCCTGGGTGAACCCGAGCGGTTCGACGCGCTGACGGGCGAACACGTCGAGGTCGTCGCGCTGCTCGCGGAACACCGTCTCGCCGTCGGCCTCGACGCGGAACCCCCACTCGTCCAGACCGACGACGACCCGGAGGACGCCGGTGTCGATGACGAGGTCGCCCTCGTCCTCCGAGACGGCGAGGTCGACGTCCCCCTCGATGGCGTCCTCCTCGAATGCGGGATGGACACGAGGGGACCGAACCTCGGGGTTCGCGCGCAGTTCGAAGCGGAACGTCCGGCGATCGTAGAACTCGAGGGTCACGGGAACCGTCCGCGACGTCGCCGTCGGCGGCCCGTCCGTCGCACACTCCAGAGAGACGCTGTCGCGGTCGACGGCGTAGTCCTCGACGGCGGCGACCGTGATCCGTTCGCTCGTCATTGTCGGTCGAGATGGTGAGGCTCGGCGTATTAAAACTACCCCAGTCCAGAGCGTGCGACGAGGCTCCGAAAATCGATCTCCGATCGTCGGCCACCCGCTATCGACCATCGACCATCGACCATCCATCGCCGACCGTCGATCGCCCCACCGCCAACCGCTCACCGTCAACTGTCGACCGTCGACCGCCAGTCGTCCGGCCCACCACAACCTTTATTCACGCGTTCGAACACCTCCTACTGGATGACGCACGATCGAGAACCGGACTACCGTATCGCACAGGGGGGCGGCGTCCCCTGGCGTGACCTGGCGCGGGAGGAGACCCACCGACCGCCCGAACGAGACGTCGAGATCACCGACGTGAAGACGATGGCGATCGCGGGCAACTTCACGTGGGGTATCGTCAAGGTGGAGACCGACGCCGACGTCTACGGGCTCGGCGAGACGTTCCGGGCCGAGGCCGCCCTCGACATGGCCGAGCGGATGGCGATCGACCTCGAAGGCGAGAACCCGCTCGACATCGACCGCATCACGGGCCTGCTCGAACAGCGCTACACCGGCTGCGGTCGCATCGGCCAGGCCGCGTTCACGGGCATCGAGACGGCGCTGTGGGACATCAAGGGGAAGCTGTTCGACGTCCCCGTCTACGAACTGCTCGGCGGGAAGTACCGCGACGAGATCAAGATCTACTGCGACACCCACGGCGGGGAGTCGCTCGGGGCGGCGGCGTCACGCGACCCGACGGACGTCTACACGCCGGAGTCGTACGCCCGCGCCGCCCGTGAGGTGGTCGACGAGGGGTTCGAGGCGCTGAAGTTCGACCTCGACGTGCCGACCCACCGCGAGTACGACCAGGCCGCCCGGCGCATGGACAACGCGGCGCTCGAACACAAGGTGTCGCTCGTCGAAGCGGTCCGCGACGAGATCGGCTACGACGTCGACCTCGGGATGGACCTCCACTGGAACTTCACCGTCGAGACGGCCGTGCGCCTCGGGAAGAAACTCGAGCGGTTCGACCTCGCGTGGCTCGAGGATCCCGTCCCGCCGGAGAAGTGGGACGCCCAGAAGCGCGTCACGCGAAAGCTCGACGTGCCGGTGTTGACGGGCGAGAACCTCGTGACGGTCGATCAGTTCAACAAGGCCGCCTGCGAGGGCATCATGGACATCGCCGCCCCCGACGTGAACAAGTGCGGCGGCCTCGGCGAGTACGTGAAGATCGCGACCGTCTGTGACCTCTACGGCATCCCCATCGCCTCGCACAACATCTCCAGTCCCGTCGGCACCGTCGCGGGCGCACACGTCTCCGCGGCCATCCCTAACTTCGTCTGCATGGAGTGGCACTCGCGGGACGTCCCGTGGTGGAACGAGTTCGCCGTCCGCACCGGCGAGCGCGGCCCGATTCTGGAAGAGGGCTACGTCGACGTTCCCGAGGGGCCGGGCCTGGGGATCGAGATCGATCGCGACCTCGCCGAGGAGTACCTGACCGACGGCTCGGAACTGATCGTCTGATCCCCACCGTCATGACCCCCACCGTAGTCGTCACCGACCACGATTTCGACGACCTATCGATAGAACGAGCTGTGTTGAGCGACGTCGCCGAAGTGATCGAACTGACGCGCGACGTCGGCGAATCGTCCGACGACGCCCGAGACCTCCTCTCTCGCGCCGACGCGGTCATCAACCTCCGGTACGACCTCGACGCCGAGGCGATCGCCGCGATGGATGACGTCCAGGTCATCGCCAGGTACGGCATCGGCGTCGACAACGTCGACACGGAGGCGGCCGCGGAACGCGCCATTCCGGTCACGAACGTCCCGACGTACTGCCTGGAGGAGGTAGCGACCCACGCACTCGCGCTCGTGCTCGCGCTCGGGAGGGAGGTGGTCCGCTACGACCGCTCCGTCTCCGACGGCGGGTGGGATCGATCCGTCGGCGCACCCGTCCACCGGTTCTCGACGCGAACGGTCGGCGTCGTGGGGTACGGCGCGATCGGGCGCGAGGTCGGAACGCGGGCGGCGGCGCTCGGCGCTGACGTCCTCGCGAGCGATCCGTTCCTCGGCGAGGCGGACGTCGCGGACGACCCGGCGACGCTGGTCACGTTCGACGAACTGCTCGAACGGGCGGACTTCGTCACCGTCCACTCGCCGCTGACCGAGGGGACCCGCGGGATGATCGACGCCGACGCGTTCGCACGGATGAAGGACTCGGCGTACCTCGTGAACGTCGCGCGGGGCCCCATCGTCGACCGCGACGCGCTCG
Organism: Halomarina pelagica; assembly: GCF_024228315.1. Classification (NCBI taxonomy): domain Archaea; kingdom Methanobacteriati; phylum Methanobacteriota; class Halobacteria; order Halobacteriales; family Natronomonadaceae; genus Halomarina; species Halomarina pelagica. Next base: position 93,170 of record NZ_CP100456.1, on the reverse strand, counting down.
TAGACGCCCTCGAATCGGAGGCGATCGCTGGCGCGGGCCTCGACGTCTTCCCGGACGAACCGCCGACCGCGGACGATCCCCTGCGCGGTCACGACCGCGTCGTCACCACGCCGCACGTCGCCTGGTACTCCGAGGAGGCCAACGAAGAGCGCCGGCGGACGGTGGCGCGCATCGTAGCGCGCGTCCTCACGGGTGGGGACCCGTACAACGTGGTCAACGGCGTCGAGTGACGCCGTTCGCGGTCGGGTTCACTCACGCGCCGAACGTGCGCGAGCGCCTCGAACGTCTCGATCGCTATCCGATTCAGCTCGAAAGAACGGCAGGGTAGACGATCCACAGGAGAGGATGGTCGTCAGGCCTTCCCGGTACCGGCGGTGAGCCCCTCGACGACACGTTGCTGGAAGAAGAGCATGAACAGCATCAGCGGGACGATGGACATGAACACCGCCGCGGAGATGGTCCCCCAGGGGTACTGATACTGGCCCTGGTACAGGGCGATCCCGACGGTGATCGTCCGCATCTGATCCTGCGTCATGAACGTGAGCGCGAAGAGGAACTCGTTCCACGCGTAGATGAAGACGATGATGGCGGTCGTCGCCATCGCGGGTGCGGAGACGGGGAGGATGATGCGAAACAGGACGCCGATCCGCGACAGCCCGTCCATCAGCCCGGCCTCCTCGAGGGAGTCGGGGAGTTCCTTGAAGTACGCCTGGAAGATCCAGACGGCGAACGGGAGCTGGAACGCGGAGTACGGGACGATGAGGCCGAGGTAATCGTTGAGGAGGCCCCACGACCGCGCCAGCGAGAACAGCGGGATGAGACGCGAGATGTACGGCAGCATGGCGGTACCCAGAATGAGCAGGAGGACGTGGAGCTTGTACTGGAACCGCAATCTGGAGAGCGCGTAGCCCGCGAGCGCGCCCAGTACGACGTCGACGATCGCCGTCCCGCCCGCGACGATGGCGCTGTTGACGAGGTATCGCAGGAACGGGGCCTGCGAGAGCGCGGTGGCGTAGTTCTCGAGCGTCGGGTTCTGCGGGAGGTAGTGGACGGGAAACTGGACGACGTTCGCCGGCTGCTTGATGGAGGTGACGAACATCCAGATGACCGGGAACATCGACACGAGCGTGAGGACGAAGAGCGAGCCGTAGAAGCCGAGCTTCTTTCCGACCCACTGGAACGACTCGACGTCGAACGCGAAGCGTCCGCTCCGGGTGCTCACGTCAGCGCACCTCCGGTTCGTAGAGCGTGCCGACGTAGAGCAGCGAGATGACCAGTGCGATGAGCGTGATGATGGTCGCCACCGCGGAGCCGCGCCCGAACGCAAGCTGGGTGAACGTCAACTGCTGGTCGTACAGCACGAGCGTCGTCGTCGCCTCGGCCGGGCCGCCGCCGGTCAGTCCGTAGGGGAGACCGAACGCCTGGAAGGCGGGGAGGGTGCGGAAGATGAGCGCGACGAGGATCGTCGGCTTCAGCAGCGGGAGCGTGATGTCTCGGAACTGCCGCCACCTCGACGCCCCGTCCATCCGTACCGCCTCGTAGAGGTGGTCCGGGATCCCGGACAGACCGGCCAACAGGATCAGCGCCATGAACGAACTCGTCTTCCAGATGGTGATGAGGGTCATCGACGCGAGCGCGACGTCGGGATGGGCGAGGAACGCGTAGGGTTCCTGGAGCACGCCCAGCCGGATCAGCAGGTCGTTGACGACGCCGTACTGCCCGTGGAGCATCCACGCCCAGATCTTCGCGTTGATGACGGTCGGGAGCGCCCACGGGAACAGGATGGCGGCCTGGACGACGTACTTCCCGGTGAACGCGCGGTTCAGCAACAGGGCCATACCCAGCCCGATGACGAGTTCGATCGGGACGCTCACGAACGTGTAGATGAGGCTCACCTGCAGCGCGTTCCAGAAGCTCCCGCTCGAGAGGACCGCCTCGTAGTTCTCGAGGCCGACGAACGTCGTCGGTTCCATCTCGAGGACGTACCCCTGGTGGAAGCTCCCCCACACCGTGTCGACGATGGGGTAGAACGAGATCAGGAGCAGGAAGCAGACGACGGGCGTCAGGAGCGCCGTCGCGAGTTCCTCTTCCGTCAGCCTGAGTTCGCGGTACCGCCGCAAGCGCGACCGCACTCCCGAGACGGATCCATCGGACGGATCGCCGGGGGACCCGCCGGCGTGGTCTACTGTGTCAGTCATTCGTGTTCGTAGTCCGTGATGGATCCATCTATCATAAAAGTACGGGCGCGTTCGGGTCACGGGTGCGTTCGAGCGGGCGGCGGACAGCCGCCGAACCGGAGTTTTATGTGGCTCGTGCGCTTCACCGCTGACGACAATGGAGACCGATAGGCCGACCGGCCCGACTAGCGAGAGCGCCGGTGTCGTCGAACGCACGCTGAACTGCTGGGCGACCCTCGACCGGGGGTGGAAGGCCGCGCTGTTCGGCGTGGCGATCGTGTGTCTCCACCTCTCGCTCGCCTGACGATGGCACGGAGAACCCCCACGACCGCCGTCCTCCCGGGGCTCGCGGTGCTTCCGGGACTCGCGGTCATCACCGTCGTCGGGGTCGCGGCGCGAGAACTGGGGGCGTCCGTTCCGTACCTGAGTCCGCTCGTCCTCGCGACCGCCGTCGGCGCGCTCCTCGCGAACACGACCGGGACCCCCGGGTGGGCCCGTCCCGGGATCGACCGACACAAGCTCCTGCTGGAGACGGGGATCGTCCTCCTCGGTGCCCGCCTGACGGTCGGGCAGCTGGTCGAGACCGGGGCGGTCGTGTTCGCCCTGGCCGCGGGAGTCGTCGTCCTCGGCGTGCTGTTCACGGAGGTGATCGCGGGACGCGTCCTCGGCGTCCCGCGCCGGCCTCGGTCGCTGTTGGCGGCGGGGGCGAGCGTCTGCGGCGTCTCGGCGGTGCTGGCCGTCGCCGGGAGCATCGACGTCGACGAGGCGGACGTCGCGTACGCCGTCGCGACGATTCTCCTGTTCGACGCCGTCACGCTACTCGTCTACCCCGCCGTGGGGGACGTGCTGGGCGTAACCGGGAAGCAGTTCGGCATCTGGGTCGGGCTCAGCCTGTTCAGCACCGGGCCGGCGGTGGCCGTCGGCTTCGCCGTCTCCGAACTCGCCGGGCAGTGGGCGACCGTCACGAAGCTCGTTCGAAACGCGTTCATCGGACTGGTCGCGGTCGGCTACGCGATTCGGTACGCGACGGCGTCGGGCGAGACGCCGGGGATCGGACAGCTCCGGAGCCGGTTTCCGAAGTTCCTGTTCGGCTTTCTCGCCGTCGTGGCGATCGCGAACGTCGCGTCGCCGTCCGACGCCGCGCTCTCCGCCATCGGGACGACGGGCGACTGGTTGTTCACGCTCGCCTTCGCCGGTCTCGGGTTCGAGATCGAACTGCGGAGCCTCCGCGCGACGGGCCTTCGACCGGTGATGCTGGTGTTCGCTCACCTCCTCACCGTCAGCGCGCTCGCGCTCGGAGCGGTCCTGCTCCTCTTCTGAGCGTCGTTTCGTTCCACGATCGACGACCCGAGGGTAACCTATAAGGGGGGCCGGTCTGTCCCATGGGGTGTATGGCCGACAAGTACATACAGGTCGTCCAGCCGACGGACAACGTCGCGACCGCGTTGCGCGCTCTCGAAGCAGGAGAGGCGGTTACCGTCGCGGTCGGCGACGAGGAACGCACCGTCGAGGTGAACGAGGACGTGAGGTTCGGACACAAGATCGCGATCGAAGAGGTCGGGACCGGCGACACGGTCACGAAGTACGGCAAGAGCATCGGGAACGCCATCGAGCGGATCGCTCCCGGCGACTGGGTGCACGTCCACAACGTGGAGTCGAACTACGGTCGCGGGGACATCGCCGGCGAGAATCGGGCGGAAGCCATCCACGAGTGAGAACGATGAGCGAATTCCTCGGCTACGAACGCGACGACGGCAGCATCGGCATTCGAAACCACGTCCCCATCATTGCGACGGCTCCCTACGCCAACGACACGGTCGAACGGGCGGCGGACATCGTCGAGAACACGATTCCGATCACGCACCCGCTCGGTCGCTGTCAGACCAAGCCCGACGTCTTCCAGACCTACCGAACCCTCCTGGGGTACGCCACCCATCCCAACACCTACGGGGCGGTCGTGGTCGCCCACGCCGGCGAGATCGTCGACGGCGACGAACTGGCGGACGACGTGGCCGAGACGGGACGACCGAGCGAATCCGTCAACGTCCACCGCGAGAAGGGCGTCATGAACGCCCTGAAGGCGACTGTCGACGCCGCCCAGGGGATGGTCCGGGACGCCAGCGCCCAACGGCGGGTCCCCGCCGACATGTCGAACCTCACGTTCGGCATCAACTGTGCGACCTCCGACACCACGAGCGGGCTGTGCCAGCACAAGGCGACGGCCGGCGCGGCGTGGCGACTCATCGACGAGCACGGCGGACGCGGCGTCTTCGCCGAGACGCCGGAGTTCTTCGGCGGCGAGCGCGAACTCGCCGAACGCGCGGACAGCCAGGAGGTCGAACAGAAGATCCTCGACCGCGTCGAGTGGTGGGATCAGCGCCTGCAGGCCACGGGCTACGACGTGCGGGGTGCACAGCCGACGCCCGACAACATGGACGGCGGCCTCACGACGATCGAGGAGAAGTCGCTGGGCGCGCTCGTCAAGTCCGGTGACGGCCCCATCCAGGACATCGTCGACTACGGCGCGAAGATCCCGGACGAGTCGGGGATGTACATCATGGACACGCCGGGCCACGGTGCCGAGTCCGTCACCGGTATCGGCGCGGGCGGTGCGCACTTCATGATCATCTCGACGGGCCAGGGACACACGCTCTCGAACGCCGTCATGCCCACGATCAAGATTACCGGGAACCCGGGGAGCGCCGAGCGCGTTCCCGAGGAGACCGACGTCGACGTGAGCGAGGCGCTCGTGGGCGAGCAGTCGTTCGACTGGGCGACCGATCAGTTGTGGGAGGAGATCGAGGAGGTCGTCAACGGGAAGCTGACGATGAGCGAGGCGCTGGGTGAGAGCCAGTTCGCCATCCACCGCATCGGCCCGTCGACGTGAGATGGAGGTCGATCGAGAACGCGCCGTCGCCGTCGCCGCCGATGTCTTTCGAACGCGCGGGATCGGGGACGCCGACGCGGAACTCACGGCCGAAGTCCTCGTGAGCGCCGACGCTCGCGGCAAGCACTCACACGGATTGCTCCGCCTGCCGCGGTTCGTTCGAGGTATCGAGCACGGCAACGTCGATCCCGACGGCGACATCCGGGTGGTCGCAGAGCGTGGCGGCGCGGGAACGATCGACGGCGGCTCCCGGCTGGGACCGGTCGTTGCGAGCGAGGCCGCCGTCGAAGCGATGGATCGAGCGGACGAGTACGGGATCGGTACTGTCGGCGTCCGCAACTCGAACCACCTGGGGATGCTCGGTTACTACACGGACCGGATCAGGACCGAGGGATACGTGGGGGTGGCGATCACGAACACTGAACCGGCGATGCCCCCTTACGGCGGTACGGAGGCGATCCTCGGGACGAACCCCATCGCGATCGGCCTGCCCACGGATCCCGCCTTCAACCTCGACATGTCGACGTCCGCCGTCGCGCGAGGGACCGTCCTCTACAGGCAGGAGACGGGCGAGAACCTCCCGGAGGGTGCCGCGCTGGGTCCGGACGGCGAACCGACGACCGATCCGGCGAGCGCACTCGACGGAACGATCCTCCCGTTCGGCGGCGCGAAGGGCTCCGGGTTGACGATCGCGATCGAGGTGTTGGCAGGCGGACTCGTCGGCGCGGCGATGGGGCGCGACGTCACGGGAACCTACCACACCGAGGACCCGTGCACGAAGGGCGATCTGTTCGTCGCCATCGACCCGGCGGCGATGGGCGTACCGAACTTCCCCGACCAGGCGAGCGCGTTCCTGCGGGAACTCAAGCGATCAGAGCCGGCGGCCGGCGTCGAGGAGATCCGTCTGCCGGGTGAGCGCTCGATCGAACGCGACCGGACCGCCACCGTCGTCGAGATAGAGGACGACCTCTGGGCGGAGATCGCGCGACCCGCCGACGCGGTGTAGGTTCGCGGGCGTGTGGATCATCGCTTCCAACGTTTTTTTCGCGCACTCCGAATCGGATGAACGATAACAATTAATACCCGTTGTTCGTAACAACGTTAGTGTATGACCCGCGATAGCGCAGCGCAGAATCGACGCCAGCTGCTGAAGGGCCTGGCCGGGAGCGGAACGGTACTCCTCGCCGGGTGTCTCGGTCAGGACGGCGGCGGTGGCGGTGGTGGCGGCAATCAATCGACGACGCTGAAGTTCGTCTACCCCGGGTACTACAGCGCCGACGCGAAGGACCTGCTCCCGATGTTCGACGAGCAGTCGAAGAACCTCACCGTGGACGGCCAGAAGACCCCCGCCGAGTCCGCTTCGACCCGGAAGTACTACGTCAATCAGTTCATCTCCCAGTCGTCGGCGTTCGACGTAGGGATGATGGACGTCGTCTGGCCCGCCGAGTTCGCACAGAACAAGTGGGCCGCGCCGGTCGAGGATCCCGAGAACCTCACCGAGAAGATGCTCGAGACGCCCGTGGAGGCAGTCACCATCGACGGAACGCTCTACGGGATGCCCCTCTTCACCGACGCCAACGCGCTCTACTACCGGAGCGACCTCCTGAAGCAGCACGGTTACGACGAGCCGCCGAAGACGGAGATGGAACTGGTGAACATGGCCCAGGAGATCACGAAGAACTCCGAGCAGGACCTCAACGGATACATCTGGCAGGGCGGTGCCAACGAGGGGCTCACGATCATGTGGCTCAACTGGCTCTGGGGACGCGAGGGGACCGTCGACCACGACGGAACGCTCGTAGTCAACACCCAGAAGGGGATCAGCGCGCTCCAGCACGCCGTCGATCTCATCCACAAGTACAACGTCACGCCGGAGAACGTCCCCGCATCCAGCACCGACCAGAACCGGAAGACGTTCCAGCAGGGTAACACGGTCTTCATGCGCAACTGGCCCTACGCCTACGCCCTGATGAACAAGGACGGCTCACCGGTCAAGGGGAAGTTCGCCGTCGCCTCGATGCCCGACGCGGACGGACACGTCGGCGCTCCTAACTCCTGTCTCGGCGGGTGGAACGTCTTCATCAATAGTTACTCGCAGAAGACTGACGCGGCCAATCAGTTCGCGTCGTTCATGGCCTCGCTCGACGCTCAGAAGAACATGGCCCTCGAACACAGCCGACTTCCGGTCCGAAAGGAGCTGTACGCGCCCAAGTACAAGAAGAAATCACAGGCGCTCGACGTCTTCAGCGGGATCGTCAAGGAGACGCGCGCGCGGCCGGCGACGCCGAAGTACTCGACGTTCTCGAAGATCGTCTACACCGAGTGCAACAAGGCACTCGTCCAGCAGAAGACGCCGAAACAAGCGCTCGACGACGCACAGAAGCAGATCGACAGCCAGGTCAACGACGCCTGAGGTCCCGGGTCCGGACCCTGGCGCGCGTGAGGGCGCGCGCAGACGGATACGATAGAGCCGAATAGAGCCGATTCGAACATCCGAACCGACGGTACGAAACCGCCGCAGACGGCCCTTGAGAACGGGAGTGTGTTGGAAGACTACCGCTCGGTCGACGCGCTCTCGACCGTCTCCACGACGTGGCGATGAGCCCGGTCGAGCGACTCCCGCTGACGGGCGGTGAGCGTCGGCAGCGGCGGGAGCGGATCGCCGAGGTCCAGTCCGTCGATCGCCACGAGGTACTTGATCGCGGCCGCCGTCGGCACCTCGCTCATCGCGCTGACGAGCGGTGCGACGACGTCGCGCGTGAGTCGCGCGACCGTTTCGCGGTCGTTCGCCGCGTGCGCCTCGTACAACCTGGTCAGTGCAGCGGGGAAGACGTTGGCGGGCCCCGCGATGAGGCCGCTCGTCCCGAGGTCGAGCGATGACGACGCCATCTCCGTCGCACCCTGAAAGACGGCGAACTCCTCCGGCGTCTCCGTGATGATCCGGTGGTGGTAGGTGAGATCGCCCGAAGTGTCCTTCACCCCGACGATGTCGTCGTGCTCGGCGAGCGCAACGACCGTCTCGGCGGCGATCCGATTCCCGGTCAGCGCGGGGATGTTGTACAGGAGGACCGGCATCGGCGCGCGGTCCGCTACGCGGGTGAAGAACCGCCGTAGACCGCGTTGCGTCGTGGTGAGGTAGTACGGCGCGACGACGACCGCGGCGTCCGCGTCGGCGGCGGCGGCGCTCTCGACGCTCTCTAGGACACCCTCGACGCTCGTGTCGCAACATCCGGCGATGACGGGGACGCGGCCGGCCGTCGCGGCGGCGACCGTTCGGATCACCGTCCTGTTCTGTTCCCGCGTCAAACTCGAGAACTCGCCGATCGAACTCCCCGGAAAGAGCCCGTGAACACCCGCTTCGATGAGCGAGTCGGTGAACCGCTCGAGCGTCGATTCGTCTACGTCCCCGCTACGCTCTTCGATAGGCGTAGCCATGGGAACGACTGTTCCCGACAGTTGCATAGATACCGGCTAGACCAGCACCGATTTATAACTTGGGATAGGCTCACATCCGTTCGCCGACTGCCACCTACCCAGACGCGCGTATTCGGTTTCGTCCACCGGCACAACACTTATTGGCACGTTGTCCGATCACGCATCCATGAGTCTGGAAGCAGTCCGCCGCCTCGACAAGCAAATGCTCATCGACGGATCCTGGCGTGACGGCGACGAACGAGCCGACGTCGTCCACCCCTACGACGGCGAGGTCGTCGGGTCGGTCCCGATGGCGAATGCCGAGCAGGTGACCGCTGCAATTGAGGCCGCAGATCGGGCGTACCGGGCGTCGACGCTGTCGGCGTACGAGCGGTACGAACTCCTCTCTCGAACGGCCGACAGGCTTGCCGCGCGGACCGACGAGATCGCGCAGATTATCACGAGCGAGCAGGGAAAGCCCATCACCGAGTCCAGAACCGAGGTCGATCGCGCCGTCCAGACGCTGCGACTGTCGGCGGAGGAGGCCAAACGGCTGTTCGGCGAGTACGTCCCCATGGACGCTCAGAAGGGTTTCGCGCGCGACCACTGTTTCACCCAGCGCGAACCGCTCGGCGTCGTGGCGGCCATCACGCCGTTCAACTTCCCGCTGAACCTGATGGTCCACAAGGTCGGGCCGGCGCTGGCCGCCGGTAACGGCGTCGTCGGCAAGCCCGCGACGAACACGCCGCTCAGTTCGATCGCGCTGTTCGAATGTCTCGACGAGGCGGCCGACGAAGTCGGCGCGCCGGACGGTCTCGTCAACGTCGTCACCGGGAGCGGCTCGACCGTCGGCGACGCCGTCCTCCGACACGAGGCGGTCGAAGCGATCTCCTTCACCGGCTCGACGGCCGTCGGCAAGTACCTCGCCGACAACAGCGGCATGAAGGAGGTCACGCTGGAACTCGGCGGCAACGACCCGACGATCGTCTGGTCGGACACCGACATCGAGGGGGCCGCGACACAGGTCGTCGGTGGGGCCTGCTCGAACGCAGGCCAGGTGTGTAACAGCGTCGAGCGCGTGCTCGTCCACGAGGAGATCCACGACGAACTCGTCGACGCACTCGTCGAGGCCGCGGAGGCGCTGACCGTCGGCGATCCCTTCGACGAGGCGACCGACATTGCGGCGATGGTAGACGACGAGCAGTTCGGGACCGTCGTCGAGCTGTTCGAGGAAACCGTCGGGCGAGGTGCGACCGTCGAGTGTGGCGGCAACTACGGCGGCGACCTCGGTGATCGCGTCTTCGAACCCACCGTGCTGTCGGGTGTGACGCCCGACATGCCCGCCGCCTGCGAGGAGACCTTCGGTCCGCTCGTGCCCGTCATCTCCGTCTCGGACTTCGACGAGGCGATCCGGGAAGCCAACAACACCGAGTACGGTCTCGAGGCGGGGATCTTCACGCAGGACATCGACCGCGCGAGGCGAGCGGCGGACGAGATCGAGGCCGGCGGCGTCAACGTCAACACCGTGAGCGGGTTCCGCGCGGACCACATGCCGTACGGCGGGTTCAAGGATTCCGGCGTCGGTAAGGAGGGGATCAAGTACGCCTGCGAGCACTTCTCGCGAACGAAACTCGTCGGCTTCCACCAGGGGTTCAATGGCTGATACGACGGGAGCTGCTACGTTTTCCCCGGGTTCCTGACAGAGTGCTCTCCGAGGAGGATCGTCGCCTCAGTCGAGTGTCACCCACGCGTCCCGTTCCGCCGCCTCGTAGACGGCCTCCATCGTCACCACGTCCACGAGGGCGTGTTCGCCGTCGGGATACATCGAAGCGTTCGAACGGATCCGGTCGGCGAAGTAATCGAACTCCTCCAGCATCTGGTCGACCTTCGTGAAGGTGATCGAGGCTCGACCCTCCCCACGGGAGATGTGAAGTTCCCGTGATTCGTCCTGGAAGAAAGCCGGCTCGACTCGGACCTGCCCCTCGGTGCCGGTGACCGTGATGCCGCTCGACTGTCGGGCGTTGTGGCTCGCGTAGCACGTCGCGTACACCTCGTCGGGGAACTCGAGCGAGAACGAGACCGTCTCGTCCACCTCGTCGAACGCGTCGTGGGTGCTCCCCGTTCGGCCGGTGACCGCGACGGGATCCTCGCGCAGGAAGAACCGGGCGGTGTTGAGCGGGTAGATCCCGAGGTCGAAGAGTGCCCCACCGCCCGCCAGTTCTTCGTCGAGACGCCACTGGTCCGGATCGGGATTCACTCGTTCGAGCAACCGCTGGGACATGTCGCCCCGAACCTCCTTCGGCTCGCCGATGTATCCGGCGTCGACGAGGTCGCGAGCACGACGGACCGCAGGCTCGGTGTGCATTCGATAGGCGATCATCAGCTTCACACCAGCATTATCGCACGCGGCGACGAGCCGTCGGGCTCGTTCGCTATCGCGCTCGATGGGTTTCTCGCAGAGGACGTCCTTGCCGAACTCGGCGGCCGTCCGGACGTACTCGAGGTGGAGCGCGTTCGGCGTACAGACGTACACCGCGTCGTAGGCGTCCCGTGCGACGCCGTCGTGAAACTGCTCGTAACTGATGCCGTGGGCCGCGCCCGCCGTCTCCGCCGCCACACGTTCGGCCTTCCCGCTGGTGCTGCTGACCATCACGGTCGGCTCGCAGCGGTCGCTCGCCTCGAGCGCGGGAAGTGCGCGACCCTTCGTGAACCACCCCAATCCGATGACGGCGAATCGGACCGGTTCCGTCGTCGATGCATCGATCGTCTGCCAGTCCCGCTCGCAGCCCCTCTCGAAGAGAGCGTCTACGTCCATGTCTCGGCGTATCGGAGGCAGCGTATTAAACGTCAGCCATCCCGATGACGGAATCATGTGACGTCCTCCACCAGGGTCGATTCCACGCTGAACGACCTCTCCTCGTTCGCGACTGTATCTTCCAGCGTTACATCTCGTAGTCTGATCCACCAGATAACGAGGGGTCGTAGAAATAATTTCTCGAAGGCTATTCGAAGTTGAGCGGAGATGTTAGGAAGTCGATCGCTACCTGGTCCTGAGACTAGCTATCGGCGCTGTTCCGTGTCCGACTCGGAGGGCGTAAGCGTAACGGATAGCGGGCTATGCTCCTTTCCTTCGATACGAGAATGAACTCGGGATCCGACCGTACTGAACCATTTCATGTGATAACGACATAGACGACCGAGACGTCGGGGCTTCACTACATGCGTCTCGTTCTGGTAGATACGACGCGCTACGTTCAACCGTCCGTTACGCTTGTTACCGCAAACACAGCGTTCTAAATTCATACCAATAATTTGGAATGTTTGGGGCGGGCTTCACTGTACGTCCGACCAGAACCCAACATTAGGGTGACCCTGGACAGTCACTAAAGCGTCTGATGGACTTCCGGATACTCGGTTGAGTTGCGGGAGCGATCGGTGTCGGAACTAGGATCGTCACTCGCTTGCGACCGCCACGGCTCGCGACGGGTAAGTCAGTATCGACAGGGGTAAGTGAGCAATTATAATTACTAGTCCGTCATACTTTCGACGTGAGTGGCGATGTAAATCGCGTCGTCCGTCGAACCGTAGTTCGGACACGTCTGACTCGTCCACGATTCCGGGCGCAATTCGGGCGGTGAGAGCGTTCGTCGCTCGACGGTGAGAGCGCGCTTCGCTGCTACGCGATCGGCGTGAACTCCTCGCCGGAGTCGGGCAGGTACTCGATGATGCTCCGATACGCGCCGTACTCGCTGATGACCGTCTGGAGCGCGTCGACGACGGTCGCGATGTCGCGATTGAGTTCGTGCTCGCGGTACGTGCCGCCGTCCTGACCGCGGTGTTCGATGCGGGAGAACGTCAGGTTGAGGATCTCGAAGTCGGAGAGGAAGCTCCGCATCCGACGGGCGGTGCGTGGATCGCGGCCCTGGAACTCGCAGAGTTCCTTGTACCGCTGGTAGACGACGCGCGACCGGGCCGGCGTCGCGTCCTCGGCGGCGAGCGTCGTCAGCGCGTACAGGGTGAGTTGCTCGTGTTCGGTGAGATCGCGCATGATGTCCATGCTCTGCTGGGCCTCGAGCTTCTCCTGGGCGCGCTCGACGTGGTCGGTCGTCACCGTCGCCGCGTTCTCCGTCCGGGCGAGGTCGCCGGCCTTGCGGAGGAGCGTGATCGCGCGACGGGCGTCACCGCCGTCCTGCCGACCGAGTGCGGCACAGAGCGGGATCACTCCCTCCTCGAGCGCGTTCTTGTGGAACGCGATGTCGGCCCGCTGTTCGAGGACCTTCTGGAGTTCCTCGGTGCCGTACGGCGGGAACGAGATCTCCGTCTCGCAGAGCGACGACTGGACCTTCGCGTCGAGTCGCTCTCGGAACGTCGAGTCGTTGCTGATGCCGATGAGCCCCAGCTGGATGTTGTCGATGTAGCCGTTGTTGTCCGCCCGGGTGATCTGGTAGAGGAAGGTGTCGTCCGTGATGTGGTCGATCTCATCGAGAACGATGACGACGGTTCCGGAGAGGCCGTTGAGTTCGTCCCAGAGGAGGCGATAGACCTTGGACTGCGGGTGGCCGGTTTCGGCGATGTGGTGTTCGGGTTCTCGAAGGTTGTTGATCAAGCTGATCGCGGCCTGGTAGCTCGTGCTGAGGCCGTCGCAGTTGAGCGTGATGAAGGAGATGTCGACGTCGAAGTGCTGGGCGGATTCGAGGAGTTCGTTGAGCAGGAAGTTCGTGACCGCGGTCTTCCCGACGCCGGTCTTGCCGTAGATGAAGATGTTGTCGGGGTACTCGCCGTTGATGATCGGCTGCAACGCCGCTTCGTACTCCTCGATCTCGTTGTCCCGGCCGACGATGTCGTCCGGAACGTACTCTACTTTGAGCGTGTTCCGCCGTTTATACAGCGTGTCGTCCGGTTGGAATCGAGGACCCATCGTATCGTCATGAGTTATCGTATCGTCATAATCGTTTCGACCGTCGTTTCCACTATTTCCAGTATAACCACCAGGGGGTGCCAGTTCCACTAACGGTATGAGACCCCAGCGTTTCCGGTGAATGGCTGCGGGATCGAATCCTGGATATTCGCCCCGGCAACCGCAAAGCGGGAAACGGTCGCCGAGGGATCCTCACACCGGTTTCCGAAGTCCCGCAGAGTAGACGGAGTCGGGTCAAGACAGACGGAGTTAGTGGTGACCGGATTACGGAGACGGAGGCACGTAGACGGAGGCTCGTAGACGGGGGCACGTAGACGGAGGCTCGTAGACGGGAGCCACCTGGACGGAATCGCCAGGGCACGATCAGTCGAGGGCCATAGGGTACCCTACCGTTTCCAGTAACTCTGACCCCATCGTTTCCAGTAAAGCGGCGGGTTCGTGGCGACGGACACCCACCCCACTGTTTCCAGTAAATCCCACGGTTTCGATCGGAGGAAGATATGTGAAGACGAACCAGTGGGTTCCAGTATTTCCAGTAATCGCTTACGTATAATAGAGTAGCACCCCATCATTTCCACTAAATAGCTGATAGGAGTGAATCGGGAGAGGGCGAGGAGGTAGAAACGAGAGGGCGGACGGAACACTCTCCCCCCATCGTTTCCAGTAAAGCGGCGTGAGAGTACCTGGCACTTCTCGAAAGCATACTGAACGGGCGAAACGTTTATTATTGTTGTACGCTAGTTGGTCCGTAGCCTCAAGAGAAGAAACAGAGAAAAGATAGAAGTAGTGAACTAGTCTAGAGAAGCGGCTTACTAGTCTAGAGGTTTCTAGCGAAATCAACGTCGATACTCGCCACCCCCACGCTCTTCGCCACGTTTACTGGAAACGATGGGGGGAGAGGGTGTGCCCTCGAGCATCGGTCCATGTCTTATCAGCGTATTAGTGGAAATGGTGGGGTCTGACGTCCGTCTGACGTAGTCCCCACGAACGACTGGAGTCGTTGGTCGATGTTCTCACCGTTTCTGAGTCGAAACGCCTGCTCTACGAGTACCGAGATCAACGCGGATTACGATCGACGGGAATCGTCACTGTGCCAGGTACTCGCGTACGTCGACGACGGATCGCGTCTCGTACGCCTCGTAGGCGGCCTCCGTCAGTGCGACGACGGTGAGTCCGAACGACCCCGGGACAGTCGGTGAACGCTCCCCTCGAACAGCCTGGACGAAGTCAGTGAGTTTCCGATCTACGAGCGTCTCGAAGCTCGAGTCGTCCTCCAACGGGATCTCGACTTTCTCCCCGTCCCGTTCGGTCAGGGTGAGACGGTCACGACTGTACGTGAGCCGTCCTCCGGTTCCCCAGATGATCAGCCCTTCGTACGTATCGGGGGTTTGCACCCCGTCGGCGGTAATCACGAGACTTGCCGTGACTGGCTGACCGTCGCGCTCTAACTGGAGCGCGAGCGCGCTGTTCACGTCCACGTCGTGTCCCTGGTGGTCGATCGTGGCCGCAACGGAGATCGGTTTCGTTCCCGTCGTCCAGAGGAGCGTATCGAGAAGGTGCGATCCGGAGTCGTACAGTTGACCGCCACCGGAGAGGGCGGGATTACCTCGCCAGGCATCGCTGAACAGTCGGATCCAGTGCTGTCCCATGTAACAGTTCACGGCGTGGATCTCGCCCAGACGACCGCTATCGACGAGTTCCTTGATCTTCCGGTACACGGGGTGATAGTGTCGCTGGTATCCGACGACGAGGACTCGGTTTCGACGCTTCGCCGTCTCGACGAGGTCCCGTGCGTCGTCGACAGCAGTGACCAGAGGCTTTTCGATGAAGACGTGGAGATCCCGTTCCAAACACGCCATCGCCTGTTCGTAGTGGAGCGTGTGCGGCGTCACGATGTTGACCGCGTCGAGCTCCACGGCGTGTTCCTCGAGCATCTCTCGGTAATCCTCGTAGGTCGGCGCTTCGAATCGAGATTCGAAGCGCTCACGACCGGTTCGGGCGATGTCCGCACCAGCGACGACCTTCACGCCCTCCATCTCCTCATAGCTCTTTAGCTCGTGCATGCAGAGCTGACCGAGACCGATGGCCGCGAGTTTGATGCTCACGCGGCTTCACCCCCCGACTCGGTCGCCGTCGGGATTCGTGTACTCCGGCGCTCGCAGTGGACGAGTGCCTCGCCCGAGGACGTTTCGAACAGATGGATCCTCGGTTCGGGAAACCGAACCGAGATGGACGCGCCCTCGGGTACCTCGTACTCTCCTCCGACGGCCGCGGTGACGGCGGCACCGTCCACGTCGACGTGGAGGAAGTTCTGATCGCCCATCGGTTCGACGACCTGTACGGTCCCCTCGAAGGTATTTCGCCGTCCTGTCTCCACGACTTCGACGTCTCCCGGTCGAATGCCGAGCGTGATCTGATCCGTTCGAGAAACGACGTCGCGGTAGCGTTCGGAGATCTCGTAGCGAATGGACGGGCCGACCAAAGCGGTGCCCTCGGTTTCCATCGAGAAGAAATTCATAGCGGGTTCGCCGATGAAGTTCGCCACGAAGAGGTTCTTGGGCTCGTAATAACACTCGAGCGGCGTCCCGACCTGTTGCAGTCGCCCCTCGTTCAGTACTGCGATACGGTCGCCCATCGTCATCGCTTCCGTCTGATCGTGGGTCACGTATACCGTCGTGACGCCGAGTTCGGACTGTAACTGCTGGATCTCCGTGCGCATCTGCGTCCGCAACTTCGCGTCGAGGTTCGACAGTGGCTCGTCCATCAGGAAGACCTCGGGCTCGCGGACGATCGCGCGACCGAGCGCGACGCGCTGTTGCTGGCCGCCCGAGAGCTCTTTCGGTTTGTCGTCCAGTAGCTCCTCGATGCCGAGCATGCGGGCGACGTCTTCGACGCGCTCGTCTCGTTCTTCCCTTGAGAGGCTCGTCGTCATCCGCAGGCCGAACGATATGTTCTCTCTGGCCGTCATGTGGGGGTACAGCGCGTAGTTCTGAAACACCATCGCGATGTTTCGCTCCTCGGGCGTCATGCCGACGACGTCCGCCTCTCCGAATCGGATGGACCCGTCGGTCACCGATTCGAGCCCCGCGATACAGCGGAGCGTGGTCGATTTTCCGCAGCCGGAGGGGCCGACGAGGATGAGGAACTCGCCGTCGGCGAGTTCCAGCGAGAGGTCTTCGACCGCGAGGATGTCACTTCCGGAGCCGGTTCGGTACCGTTTTGCCAGGTTCTCGATCTCTAGTTTCGACATGGTGTTATCAATGGACGTTGGGCGTCGTTTTGCGTGCCAGTACTGCGAGTACCCATCGACGGACGGGACGGCTGGCGATCATCCCTTGACCGCCCCTTCGATGAGCCCCTTGACGAAGTACCGTTGTAGGGCGACGAACATGACGAGGATGGGAACCATCGCGATGACGCTCGCCGCCGCGACGGCTCGCCAGTCCATGCTGTACTGTCCCTGAAAGGAGAACAGGCCGATAGAGACCGTATACAGATCGGACTCGCTGAGTACGGTGAACGCCATGACGAACTCGGCCCAGGAGAAGACGAAGTTGAAGATGGCGACGACGGCGATTCCCGGTGCCACCGACGGCAGGAGAACGTAGACGAGGGTCTGTACCCGATTGCAGCCGTCAACGCGTGCCGCCTCGTCCAGACCGTCGGGGATCGTATCGAAGTAACTCTTCAGTAGCCAGATGGAAAACGGAACCTGTAGGCCGATATACAGGAGTATGAGCCCGATGTGAGTGTTCAGGAGGTTCATCTGTGCCATCATGTTGTACAGGGGAATGACGATGACGACCGGCGAAATCATCTGAAACAGCAGCACGCCGAAGAGGACGTGCTTTTTCGCTCGGAAGTCGAATCGCGAGAAGCCGTACGCCGCCGGCGTGACGACGAGAAGGACACCGACGACCTCCAACATCGCTATCTTTAGCGAGTTGATGACCCACGTAACCATCTCTGAACTCTGCAGCACGCGTACGTAGGGTCCGAACGTCACCTGCCGTGGGACGAACTGTACGGGATACGAGAGTACCTCCCCGGGCTGCCGGAGGCTCATCGAGACGACCCACAATACGGGGAACAGGAAGAACACCAAGGCGACCGCGTAGACCACGTACGTAAGCGCGGTGGACGCGGAGACGTGCTCGAACGCGGACACCGTCGAACGCTGTTCGCTCATCTCACATCCCCTCCTCTTCGATGAAGAAGTGCATGTAGATAACCGTCATCAGGACGTTCACGAGCAACATCAACACGGCCACGGCGGCGGCCTGCCCGAGGTGGAACCGGTCGAACCCCTCGAGATACATGAACAGCGCCAGCACTTCGGTGGCGTGGCCCGGACCGCCGCCGGTGAGACTCATGATCATGTCGAACGTGTTTAACGTGTAGATGGTGATGAGCACCAGCGTGATGAACACGACCGGCTTGATCTGCGGGAGCGTGACGTACCGGAAGCGCTGTAGCGCTCCTGCACCGTCGACCTTCGCGGCGTCGTAGAGGTGCATCGGAACCTGCTTGAGTCCGGCATACAGCATAATCATGGAGAAGGCGGTACCGCGCCAGGTGTTGGCCGTGATCGTCGACAGTAGCGCCATCTGGGGATCAGAGAGAAACGCGACGACGTCGAACCCCAGTTGCAGGAGAATGTAGTTCACAACTCCGTAGTTGGTTTCGATGAGCATGATCTTCCAGAGGATACCGATGACGATCCCCGGGATAACCCACGCTGAGAGCACCGCGACCCGGGTCGAGACGCTCACGTAAAGTTTCTCTTTCACCCCATGATCGATCGCGAGCGCGAGCACCATCCCGAAGGTGAGCTGTAGGACGACACTCGCACAGACGAACAGCAACGTGACCTTACTCATCGTCCAGAACGACGGCGACGAGAGGACATCGAGATACGATTGGAGTCCGACGTATCGGTATCCCGGCTCCACGAGGCTCATGTTCGTAAAGCTCATCCGAATCGCCTCGACGAGCGGGTAGAGCCTGAACACGAGGAGGAACAGCGCCGCGGGGGCGATCCACGCTATCGGCGTGTTCTGGAACCGGTCGAACGATCCGAGAACGGTATTGATCGTATCGTGGACGCTCTCCGGTAGCCGTTCGACGCTCATCGACATCCCGAGATACCTCCGCGTCGAATCGTTCCCATCGTCTCCGATGTGACAGACGGTGACCGTCTTGGCGAGTGGAACGAGGTGATCATGGTTCGGCGATCATCCCCCGTACTCTGCGTTTACGTTCCTGATCATCGTCTCGACCGCGCGCTTCGGGGTCGCCTGTCCGGTGATGACCTTCCCGGCGGCCGTCTGCCACTCCGAGGAGATCGTGAGATAGATCGGGACCCCCGGTCGAGCGCGACCGTTCTCGAGGAGTCGCTTGAACTCCTGCATGTACGGGTCCTCCGAGAAGTACGCCACCTCCTCGAAGACGGATTTTCGTGTCGGTAGATAGCCGCCGGCTTTGCAGAACTCACCCATGTTCTCCTTCTTCGCGAAGAGCCCGGCGTAATCGGTCGCCGCCTTGCGCTTCTTCTCGTCCTTCGCGAACACCCCGACCGTCCAGCCGCCAGTTCCCGTCGCGGCGATAGACGGCTTCATCTGTGGGATCTTCGCGACCTTCCACTTCCGCCACTCTTTCTCGCTGTCGACGTTCTGCTTCATCGTGGCGATCTGCCAGTTACCTCCGAGGAACATCGCCGTCTCACCGTTGAGTGCGGCCTGGCGCAGCAGTCCGTAGTCGGTAATGTTGGCGACGCGTTGTGGTGTCACACCCGTCTCGATCGTCCGCTCGAAGAACTCGAAGACGTTGAGCAGTGCCTCCTTGTTCCCCTTCTCGTCGAGCACCGGCTTCCCCCGATCGTTCACGAGGTCTCCGCCCTGCGCCCAGAACATGGCGAGGTTGTCGAAGGTCGTCGCCTCCCACTTCCCCCCGTTGTACATGTATCCGGCCATGTCCTCGTTCTTCGTGATGTCCGTTCCGACCTGGATGAGTTCGTCCCACGTCTTCGGTGGCGTACCGTCGTTGTACGTATCGATGAGATCCTGTCGGTAGTACAACGCTCGGCAGTCGGTGTTCTTCCAGACCGCCTGCCACTCGCCGTCCTTGACCATCACGTCCGTGACGAACGGGTACCAGTCGTCCGTGTCCTCGATGACGTCCGTGACCGGCTGGAGGTGTCGGGTGAAACTCGGAACCCAAAAGGAATCGACCTGCGACATCGAGGGGGCGTTGCCCTTCGCGGCCACCTGGAGCAGTTTCGTCTTCATCTGCTCCAGGTTCGTCTGATACTCGAGTTCGATCGCAGCGTTCGAGTGATTTTTCGCCCACGCCCTGAAGAACTTCTCGTACACCTTCGCGAGCTGTGGGTTCTCGTCCTGCGTGTGGGAGGCTTCGGGAAGGAGCCAGTGGGTCAGCACTGTCGGAGCGTCGCTCGCTCCGACGCGATCCTCCGTAACGAGTGATCTCGACGAACCCCCGGTGGCATCGCCACCGAGCGTCCGAGTGCATCCCGCGAGCCCCCCGAGCAGCGCACTGGCTCCGGCGGCAGAGCCCAGTCGGAGTGCGGTACGTCGCGTCAACCTGTCGTTGGGATCGCCCCTATCGCCCGTGGTCATTGTTATCACGCGACGCATCGGAATCGAATCGATACTATTTATAATTTTGGTAGGAATAGGTATTGAAGCAGTGAATAGATATCACCAGTACTAAAATAGTGGTGCAATTCAAAACTACCTGAAGTAGTAACTGATTCAACGAGCGACACCGTGATGGCGGTAGAATGAAACGAGACGCGGTCCGCGAGACGTTACAGGACGCGGGGTTCACGCAGTACGAAGCCGACGTGTATCTCGCGCTCGTCAGACGGGGAGCCGCATCGGCGACGGAGGTCGCGGAGGCGAGTGGCGTCCCGAATTCGCGCGTCTACGACGTGCTTCGGGAACTAGAGAGCGAGGGTCTCATCGAGACGTACAAACAGGACAGTCTACGAGCGCGGGCGCTCGAGCCCCGCTCCGTCATCGAGGATCTCCGGTCGCGGGCCGATTCGTTCACCGAGACTGCGGACGAACTCGACGAACTGTGGAACGAGCCGGACCTCGGCGAGCACGACGTAACGCTCGTCAAACGGTTCGAGACCGTCATCGAGCAGGCCAGGTACTTCGTGAGGAGCGCGGAGAACGAGGTTCAACTCGCGGTCACTCCCTCCGAGTTCGACGAGCTCCGGCCAGTCCTCCACGAGGCGTACGGTCGCGGCGTGTTCGTCAAACTCTCGCTCTCGCCGGAGAATTACGGCGACGAGATACGGGACGAACGACTCGACTTCGAGAACGTCGCTTCGGAGGTGAGCTTCCGCGACCTCGTTACACCGTTCGTAGCGCTCGTAGATCGTGCCAAGATCTGCTTCACCCCCCAACCTGGTTCCGGATACCAGTTCGGGATCGTCGCCAACAACCGCCCGCTCGCCTACGTGTTCCACTGGTACTTCCAGACGTCACTCTGGGAGCCGTGGGAGGTCGCGTACACGACCCGCGGCACAGAACCACCCATCACGTACGTGGACATCAGGCAGTTCATCGTCGACATCGCTCCGCTGTATCACGAAGGAGCCGACGTCGCCGTTACCGTGACAGGGTACGATACGACCACCGGCAAGTGTCGAGAGATCACGGGGACGCTCGTCGACCTGGTATACACCGGCTCGACGCTCGATAACAAGTATCCTTCCCTGTCGGAGGTTTCCGGTCTGGTTTCCTTCCATGTGAGTGACGGGGAGGACGTCCACAGCATCGGCGGATGGTACGCGAAGATCGAAGATCTCGAACTCCGACGTTTGACTATCGATTCAATCACCCCGCCAGAGGACACGTGAGACGAACATCTTCGGGGTGATGAAATATCGGCCAGTGGAACGACGGAGGGTGTCGATGTCCCGCTACGCCTGGATCGATTAGACCGGCGGAACGCGTAGATAGGAGAGCGGACGCCCCCGAACCGCTCCCGAGTCGAACGTAGTCGGTGCTGTCGGACGTGCGGAGACAGGCACGGAAAGAGGCGACCCAAAAAGTACACACCGATAAATATTAGAAATATAATGATACTCGTCCGGGTCGAGCGAGGCTTCGAATCGCAATGTCCGAATCGACCGATGGACGTGACGCGCGACCCACCGATACGACTCCTGACGGAGCCGCGGTGAACCGACGGACGTTCGTCGCCGGCGCAGGAGCGGCCGCCCTCGGACTCACAGGGACGGCTCCGGTCGGTGCCGTCCGCGACGGCTCGAGCGAATCGCACTCCTCGGAACGCGCGGACGGAACGATCTCGATCAGGGTGCTCAACTGGAATATCCACCACGGTACCGGGATGGACGGGGTGTACGACCTGCGACGGATCGCGGACCTGATCGCCAGATCTGGTGCAGAGCTGGTCGCGCTCCAAGAAGTCGACAAACACCTGGCGTCGCGGAGCGACTGCAACGATCAGCCACAGCGGTTGGCCGAGCGTCTCGGTATGCACGTCGACTACGCCGCGAACATCACCGAGTACGAGAGCACGTGCGACAGACAGAGCAGGTACGGAACCGCCGTCCTGACCGCGCAGGAGTACCCGATCCTCGACTCGGAGCACTACGGACTCCCGTCACCGCAGGTCGAAGAGGGGGCGTACAACGAACCGCGGGGGCTCCAGGAGACGACGGTCCAGATCGAGGGCGAACGGATCCGCTTCTACACGACTCACCTCGACCACCTGTTCGAACGACGACGCGTGGCGCAGGTGGAGGCGATACTGGACGCCACCGCCGACGTCTCCGATCCGCAGGTGATAACGGGTGACTTCAACGCGACGCCGGGTTCCCGACCGATAGGAGCCGTGACCGACGAGTACGTCGACGCCTTCGCCGTCGTCGGAAACGGTGACTCGTACACCTACCCCGGGGTATACACCGACGCCGCGCCGGAGAAGCGCATCGATTACGTGTTCGTCAGCGATGACGTCTCTGTCGACGACGCGGGGATCGCAGAAGAGACGCTCGTTTCCGATCACCTCCCCACCGTCGCCGACCTCCGGATCCGGCGATCCGCATAGCGCGTCGCGTCTGCTTCGCTTCCAAACTGAAAACGCGGACCACCGCAAGGAAGCGTGCTCGTGGACGACCGAGGTACTGACGGGTTTAGGGGCATCCTCTCCGGACCGCCGTACTTCGCTAGCGGTCTCCTGCTGGGATAGCATGGGTCAGCAGGATAGCGATGAACGGCGGCAGCCACGGCTTCGGGATCGGCCACGACCCATTCACCGCTGAAATAGATGCACCTGTTCGGTCAGGCAGTGCCGTTGGTCTGTGGACGAGGTATCGAATCCTGTTCGTTCACCTCGAGCGATTCGACGATCGAGATGTGGAGCGAGAACGAAATGGCGGCGAAGAGCAACGGAAAGGCGACCGTCAAGAGTAGCGTCGACGCGAGTACGATGACCGTCAGCAATCCGGTCGCGAGTGCGGCGGTCGGGTGCGTGGCGAGCCAGCCGACGCCGTATCGGAGTGCGGCGACGGCTTCGGTGCCGGAGGCCATCGCGACGAACGTCGGTATCAGCGCCAGGACGGCGTAGATAGCGACGTAACCCGCAACGAGCGCGATGATTTCGCCGACCAGCGTCCCGGTCTGCAACGATCGTACTCCGTAGACGCCCGCTACGACCCCGAAGGCGACCGGCACACCGGCGCAGAGGACGCTCGGGATTCCGTTTCGTCGAAGCACCGACCGTATCTCGCCGGTGTCGATGGCGTTTCGGTCGCTCCGTAGCCCTCGAAGGGCGACGTATACCGCGAGCGTCGCCGGTCCGATCGTGAGCAGCGGGAGGGAACAGACGAACCAGGCGAGGCTCAGCACGACCAACCGAAGCCCGTTGCCGTAGACGAACCGGGGCGTTCGAGCAACCGCGTGCCGAAACCGTCGCCGGTCTGTGATCTCGGACATGGTCACCCCGTCGACGCCTGCATCTGGACGCTCGAGATGAGTTTATCCTGGAACAGCAGGAACACGACGAACAGCGGTAGCGACGCGATCGCCAGCGAGGCCATGATGACGTTCGGCGACAGGGCGTTCACGGATCGCAACGTGACGACCCCGATCGGGAGCGTGTACAGGGTGTCGCGGTTGATGACGATGAGCGGCCAGAGGAACTGGTTCCAGCTCCAGATGAAGACGAACAGGCCAAGCGCGGTGAGGATCGGCGTCGATAGCGGTACGATAATTCTCGCGTAGATGCGAAGCGGCGAAAACCCGTCAAGCCGCGCCGCTTCTTCGAGTTCCTCAGGGATGTCCCGGAAGAACTGCACCAGCAGGAAGACGCCGAGCGGTCCCGCGGCGAATGGGAGGATGATCGCCCAGTAGCTGTTCACGAGCCCGAGATCGTTGATAAGCGTAAATAGTGGAATGATGTTGACGTATCCCGGAATCATGAAGCTCGCCATGATGATCCCGAAGATCAATCGAGAGCCGGGCCAGCGTAGTCGAGTGATCGAGAAGGCGATCATCGAGTCGACGACCAGCACGATCACCGTCGTGATACTGGAGATGAGGAACGTGTTGAACGCCCAGCGGTAGATGATCGGCTCTTCGAGGAGGAACCGTCGCCAGACGGCGAACGTGAACTCCGGCGGAATCCAGTGGAACCCGCTCTCCGCGATCACTCGCATGGGCGTGACCGAGAGCTGGAACATCCGCCAGTACGGGATGAAGAACGCGATGGCGAGACCGTACATGGCGACGTAGACGCCGATCCGATACAGCCGGCGGGAGTTCAGCCATCCGACGCCCGCCCGCTCGGCATCGGTCGCCTCGCGGTTACTCATCGCCCACCCCCAGGAGATAGTAGTTGAGCAGCGAGATACTGACGAGGACGATCAGAAGCGTGTAACCGACGGCAGCACCGAATCCGAGTTCACGGGTCTGGAAACCCAACTCGTAGAGGTACAATACGAGGGTCTGCGTACTCCCGACGGGACCTCCCTCTGTCATGAGGAAGGGTTGCCCGAACACCTGGAACTGGAAGATCGTCGACGCGATGACGACGAACAGCAACCCGTTTTTCATGTGGGGGAGCGTGATGTCCCGTAACGTCCGCCACGGTCCCGCACCGTCGAGCCTCGCGGCCTCGTAGAGCGTCTCCGGGACGTTCTGCCGGGCGGCCAGCAGGACGGCGAAGTAGAAGCCGGTCTGCCACCACGCCGTCGTGACGACGAGCGCCGGCATGGCCCAGAATTCGGAGTTGAGCGGTGACCCCTGAAAGAGCCATCCGAGGTAGTGGGTGAAGACACCCCCCTGCGCGAACATCTGCTCCCAGACTATGGCGACTACCGATACCGTCAGTACGTACGGACTGAAGTAGACGAACTGGAGGACTCGTTTGCCGGTGAGTTGCTTGTTGAGCCCGAGCGCGAGGACGAGACTGAGTATGACGATGAGCGGAACCGTCAGTACGACGAACTCGACGGTGTTGAACAGCGCGTTCCAGAAATTGGGATCCTGGAGGAGATACGCGTAGTTCTGGAGCCCGACGAACTCCGATTTCGAGGGGGTGAGGAAGTTCCACTCGAAGAGGCTCATGTAGAGTCCCTTCACGAGCGGATAGAGGAGGAAGACGGTGAACAACGCGAGGTACGGGAGAGCGAACAGTACTCCTGCGACGGCGTCGCGGGTATCCATCCGACCGAAATATCGGCGGACCGAATCGGCCGGTCCGCCCGTTGCGACGGTATCGACGTTGCTACCCATGGCTTACCTTTGTTGAGCCAGCGCTTGCCGCAGCGTCTCGGCGCTGGTGGTGACTGCTTTCTTCGGTTCGACGTTGTGGAGGTAGAGATCGATGAACGGACTCCAGAACTTCGGGCTGTTGAGGTGGATGTTCGTCTTCGGCTGGTACCTGACCTGCTTGTTCTTCACCATGTCGTACATCGTCGAGATCGTACCGAACTCCTTCCAGAGTTTCGTGTTTTTCACTTTTTTCGAGGTAGCGACCTCCTTCGCGGCGGGGAGGTGACCGCCGGCGGATGCCCAAAGATAGTTGTTCTGCGTGACGTACTCGGCGAACTTGACCGCCGCCCGCTTCTCCGCCTCCGTGTGGTTGGGATTCTTGGGGAAGTACAACGAGTTGCTCTCGGCCCAGGCCACGTCCTCACCGTCCCCGGGGAACATGAACGGCTTCTTGAAATGGAACGAGAGGTCGTCCGGGATCTTGCCGTTCTCGTTCTCGAAGTTGTTGGTCGACCACGTCCCCGCGATGAACATGCCGAGGCGATCCCCGATGAAGTCCTTGACCCGGGCCGAATCGCTTTGAAACGTCGGTGTGTCCCATCCGAGGTCACCCGTGATCGAGGCCATCATCTCGGCCGTCTCGACGCCGGTCGCGTCATCGTACGTCACCTCGAAGGAACCAGGTTTCCCTTCGAGTACGCTTCCTCCCGCCTGCGTGAGTGCGATGAGATACGTCCGAAAGGCCGCCTGTCCCGCGTTCCAGTTCAGGAAAGAGAAGGGACGTGCGTCCGTTTCGCTCTTGATGGTCGAGCAAGCCTGCGAGAACGACTCCCAGTCTTTGAACTCCCGCTTCGGGTCCAACCCCGCCTTCTCCATGACTGCGTCATTCGTGTAGAGGGCCTTTCCGTGGACGTCGATCGGAAGTGCGTAGGTCTTGTCCTCGACTTGCAGGTTGCTCCACGCGATGTCGAAGTACTCGTCCCCCGTTCCCTGAGAGAGATACTGATCGACCGGGTGGCAAATCGGCCGGAGGTAGCGTCCGTAGGACCCGTAGTAGCTGGCGACGTGCGGTGCGTTCTTCGAGTTGACCGACGTAAACAACTTGTCCAGGAACGAGCCGAACGGGACGCTCTGTGCTTTGACCCGAATGTCGTCGTGTTTCGAGTTAAAGTCCTCGACCAGCTTCGTCATCTCCCGCTTCTCCTGCGCGCCGAAGTACATCCAGTACTCGATCTCGGTCGGCCCCGAGCCACCGGCGTTCCCAGTATCACCGCTGTTACTCGACCCACCGGTCAGACCCGCGCAACCGGCGAGACCGGTCGTCAACGCCGCCGCGCTTCCCGCCAATACGGTTCGACGAGACAGGAAACGTCGGGTATTCGATCCGCCGTCCTGAGTGGTAATCGATCGCATGATAGATGGATTAATCACCATAGTTATTAATCTTTCCCAAACGGCGGCGTATGGGGCGATCCGGTCCGGGAAAGGGGAAATGGTGGTTACGTGGCGGTCAGGGGATCCTGTTCGGTCCGTCCATCGACGAGGAGGTTTTCGCCCGTCTCGCCGTCGAATACGTGGACGTGCGCCTCCGGGAGCCGGAATCCGAGCGTCGTACCGGGCTCGTACCGTTCCTGTCCGTCGACCCGGACGGTCCACTCGTCGTGGTCGTCGGAGAGATAGAGGTAGTTGTCGCTCCCTTCGTGTTCGAGAACGTCGAGCGTCGCCGAGATCGCCTCCGTCGCACTGTCGTCGATCTCGATGTGTTCCGGACGAATGCCGAGCACGAGTCGCTCGGTCGTAGCGGAGTGTCCGATCCGATCGGCGCTCTCTTCGGAGAGTTCGTAGGTAAACGACGATCCCAGAAGGCGACTTCCGTCGCGCTCGACGTCGAAGAAGTTCATGCTCGGCGAACCGATGAAGTCGGCCACGAACTGATTCGTGGGCCGGGCGTACACTTCCGCGGGGGTACCGACCTGCTGGATCGTTCCACCGTCGAGGATGACGATCCGATCGGACATCGTCATCGCTTCCGTCTGGTCGTGCGTGACGTACACCGAGGTCGTTCCCAGATCCTCCTGGATACGCTGAAGTTCCGTCCGCATGTGGAGCCGGAGTTTCGCGTCGAGGTTGCTCAGCGGTTCGTCGAACAGGAACACGTTCGGTTGGCGTACGATCGCACGACCGGTGGCGACGCGTTGCTGCTGTCCGCCGGAGAGATTCGTAGGTTTCTTCTCGAGGAGATCGCCGATACCCATCATTTCCGCTGTTTCCTGCACCCGCTGGTCGATCTCGTCTGCGGAGAGGTCGGTCGTCAGCTTGAGACCGTACGACATGTTCTTCCGGACGCTCATGTGGGGGTAGAGCGCGTAATTCTGGAACACCATAGCAACCCCGCGATCCTGCGGAGCGACACCGTTGACGACTCGGTCCCCGATCTCGATGGTACCGTCGGTGATGCTCTCGAGCCCCGCGATCATTCGCAACAACGTCGACTTTCCGGACCCGGAGGGGCCTACGATCGTCAAGAACTCACCGTCTTCTACGTCGATACTCACGCCGTCGATGGCAACGATCGGCCCCGTATCGCCGTCGTACCTCTTTCTTACCCCGTCGATCGTTATGCTAGACATGAACACGATAAATGAGGAGGAGGTACTTCAATTTTTCTCACTACAGTGGTTAATTCTATCGAAACTCCGACCCGACGGCCGCCTGGCTCACGATGAGGGCTCACCGCTCGTTAGATCCTCCTACCGAATGAGGCCGAACGTTGAAGGTTTCGAGTCAGTCGTTACTACTGCGGTTCGCGCATCGAACCGAGTTCCCAGATGTCGAGCGAATCGACGGTCACAGCTGACTCCGCGGCGTACACGTCGAGCGCGACGCTGTCGGTCCTCGTCGGATAGATACGGCTCGTGAGGCACTGGGCGTCGTTGGTAAACAGTTCGATGACGGATCTGTCGAGGTAGATCGTGACGTCGAGGCGTCCGTCGTCGTCCAGTTCGAACGGCATCGAGTGGTCGCTGTCCTCGACTCGGTCACTTCGACTCGACTTCGACCGATCCACGACGATTCTCCTGTGGCGCACGTCGCATCGAACCATCGTTTGCTCTTCCCCATCCGGTGAGCGTCGGAGGACGAATCCGAACTCACAGGCGTCGCGCGCATCGATCGTCGCCCGGATCTCTAACGCGTCACCGGTGATCTCGCTCAAGTGCCCCGTCGCGTCCGGTTCGACGGTCAGCCCCGAGACGTCGTGGTGTCTCTCGCGTAAGTTATTCAGCTCGACGGGAAGTTCGATCTGTGGCCGTCTCTCGTCAGTCATGGAGACGAGACGCGGCAGGGACATGACGCCGGACCACCCGGCGTCCCACTGAGCTTCGACGCTTCGATCTTCCTTCAACCAACCGAACATGATCGTTCGATCCATCTCGTCGACGAACGATTGCGGGGCGTAGAACACACCGTGATCGAGTACGCCCTTGTGCTCCGGGGACAGCTTCTTCGTATCGGTGTCGTACGTGCCGACGAAATAGGACACCGACGAGTAGTCGGAGACGTGTAGGAGTGCCCCTTCGTCGAAGAACAGCAGCTCGGGGCACTCCCACATGGGGCCGTCCGTCGACCAGTCCCCCGTCAGTAGGGGGTGGCAGTACTCCCACTCGAGAAGGTCTGTAGAACGGAACAGCAGCGCCGCGCCGCCTTCCCTCTCTAGGCCCGAACCGATGATCTGGTACCACGTGTTCCCCTCCCGCCAGAGACAGTGATCTCTGAACTCCGCCTGCCAGTCGACGCTCGAAAAGAGATTCGTTTCTCGGGGTGGTGACTCGATTACGGGGTTCGTCGTCGCCTTCGTCCACTCTCGGAGATCACCGTCCGTCGCCGTCGCCAGACACGGTAGCTGCTCCCGACCGCTTCCGCCGGTGTACAGTATCCGGGGAGTCCCCTCGTCGTCGACGAGACACCCCGACCAGCACCCGTGTTCGTCGGGCGAGCCGGGAGTCGGTTCCAATGCGATCGGTTCGTCCTTCCAATGGACGAGATCGTCGCTCACCGCGTGGCCCCAGTGGATCGTCCCGTGAAACGGCCCCGCCGGATTGTACTGATAGAAGAGATGGTAGCGACCGTTCCAGTGGGTGAGCCCATTCGGGTCGTTGAGCCAGTTCGCGGGAGCGGTGAAATGGTACTTCGGACGGTGGAGCGAGTCTGTGATCTCCTCGCGCATCGCTTCGAACTCCGAGGTTCCCTTCGGTCGACCGACCGTCGCCGGCGTCTCACCAGCCCCTGACAGGTACGAGAGCGTGTTCACGAGTAACTCCGACTGTGAGTCCGAGAAGGGATCGTCACCGCTGAACCGGAGTCCACCGCCGATACCGATGACTCGCCCCTCACCGACTGCCCATTCCAGGACTCGCTTCTCGTTGTATCGTCGATCTCCATCGTCGTAGACGGCTGCCAACACATCGGCGTCGTGTGGCGTCCAATCACTGTAATGGACGTTGAACGCCGATCCCCCCGAGCTGTCGAGCACCGGATCGTCCTTGATGCCCTCGAAGAGAGGGTGATCCTCGTAGAGCCGTCGAATGTGAATCCCGCTTGACTCCGTGGTACGTCGTCCGACATCGTCCGGTGCGTTTCGCTCTATATCGAGGTCGACTGCGGCCAAAACGGCACCGTGGGTGAGGAGAAGTCCGCCGCCACCAGTTAGATACGTCTGCAGTCGGTCACGACACTGCCGTACTGTCGTTCGCTCGCGCTCGGCCAGCGGTGCATCGTGGTGCCACCAGATGACGTCGTAGTCTTCCACTCGATCGCTACCGAGATCGGTCGCCGAGATCTGGTCCGGTGTACCGTCGTCGAACAACGCGCAAACGTGCTCCGGCGGTGAGGACCGTGGCTCTGTTATGAAACCCACGGAGAGATTCGACAGAGTGAGACGGTTTTCGTCGGAGTGGGTCGGTGTATTCATCGCAATTCACCACTCCAGTGAGTAATATATAAGAGTTTATCCGCTCTGGCTACCTACCCCGGTTTACTCGAAAGCATACCGCCATTGAAGAAGCGATACCACGAACACCACGCAGGACACAGATCGACCAATGAATTCAGAAGAGGAAGCGAAGTTCGCCCTGCTGCGCGATACGCTTCAGAAGAACATCGGGCTCTCGGAATACGAATCGAAGGTATACCTCGCGCTCGTCCAGGGCGGGTTCCAGACGATGAGCGAACTCGCGAAAACGAGTGATGTACCGAAGCAACGTGTATACGACACAGTAGAGACGCTCCGTGAACAGGGCTTCGTCGAGATGATAGACGACTATCCGCGAAAAGCCTACGCGATCGATCCGTCAGAGGCCCTCTCGGAGGTTCACAATCGTTTGGATCGGGCGGAAAAGTACCTCGAAGAACTCCACGAAACCGTCGAGAACGTGGAGAACGGTGTCGCGCTGTTCAAGAGCGACGCTACAATACGGAAGTACATCACCAGTCTCGTCCGAAACGCTGAACGCGACATCTTGCTCTTGTGTCCGCTCGGTGACCTCGACGCCGTCCTACCCCTTCTCGAGGATCGCGACGAACAGCACGTTCGGCTCATCGTCTCCGACATCGAACCGGACGCCGAAGACAACGAGCGCGTGAGCCTCGAGTACTCGATACCCGATACGGTTGATGCCATCCGCGGAGTGACGTCGACAGAGGACTTCGCCGTGACGGTGGATCGAAAACGGGGCCTCTACTGGACCCGCGAATCGACGGCACGGGGGACGGACGAACAGCAGGGTTACTACATCACCAATCCCAATCTCGCGCTCGTACTCGATCGATTCGTCTCTGCGTCCGTGTGGCCGTTCGCGCGACCCCTCTCGGGCCGCTCACAGTCACCAACGCTCCCCAAGGAGTACCTGCGCCTCCGAGATTGCCTCTCCGACCTCGAAATGCTGAGCGATAGTCGGCCGCTCACCACTCTGGAGGTCGAGTTTCACGGATACGACACCACGACCGGAGAGGAGGTACAGAAACGGGGTGTTCTCGCCGGTTACTACTACACGGAGTACGATCTCCGGGCGTCACTCACGATCGACGTTCACGACGACGGTGATGCTGTCGATTCCTCACTGGTTACCGTTGGCGGACTCGGAACGCGGATCGAAGACTACAGCGCGCACTCATTGACGCTTCGGTACGAAGGTGAGCAGCGCGATCGGCTCGACGAAGAGACCGAATCCCACCTTGAGACGTGTCTCGACGAACTCCCGCACGAATTCGGAGCACGGTCGATAGTCGTCGGCTTCGACGCGTTCGTCGACCGGATGCGCGAGATCGTGGGTGATTGGTCCGAAGATCGATACGAGCGCGTCGGTCGGTTCGACGAATTCAAAGAATCGCTCATCGCCTTCGAGGCGAGCGAGAGTGCACCTCGCGTCGAGTGGCGACAAACGAAGATAGAGGCCGGAGGGCACGTCGCGCACGTCGGTAGAGTCTTCGACAGACTGGACTACGACGTCACGCTTATCGGCCATCTTGGAACACCGGTCCACACCGTGTTCGGACGCGAGTTCAGTAACCAGACGCTGGTGAGCGTCGGCGAGAGCACCTACACCGACTACGTTCGATTCGACGACCGGAAACTCTTGTTTACCGAGCCAAACCTCTCACCGCTGGATTGGGAGACCATTTTGGATCACGTCGGCGTCGAGGAACTCGCGGAGTATCTCGACGGGACACCGGTGCTGTCGCTCGGGACGCTCTACTCGACGCCGCAACTCCCGTCAATCCTCCAGGGCCTCGAAAACGACCTCTGGCCGACGCTTCGTTCACCGCCGGAGAACGTGCACTTCTCGCCGGGGGCCATCGAACGGTTCGACGATACGACCGTCAAACGCGGATACGATGCTCTCGCCGCGTTTGACAACGTTGCTCCGGTGACGGTGACGGCAAACCGGAAGCAGACGCGCCGCTTTCGCGACCTGCTAGACGGGCGATCGGGGGACGAATCGACGCCGACCGTCGAACAGGTCCGGGACGAACTCGACGTCTCCCGGTACATCATGCACTCGTTCAGGGAGGCGACGCTCGCCAACGGAGCGGAGGTGCTGACCGCGCGAGTTCCGCAGGTGGTCAAACCGCGTCAGATGCAGAACGTAGACGA
Source organism: Halomarina pelagica (assembly GCF_024228315.1). NCBI lineage: Archaea > Methanobacteriati > Methanobacteriota > Halobacteria > Halobacteriales > Natronomonadaceae > Halomarina > Halomarina pelagica. The sequence continues at coordinate 60,853 of NZ_CP100456.1, read as the reverse complement.
GCACTTCGTCAGCGGTGTCTCGCTCGCACTCGCAGAAGGCCTATCCGACGGTGCGGTGCTCATTCTCGGCAACAGCGTAGCGAGTTACTTCATGCGCCACAACGAGGTCCCTGGCAAGGACGAACTCCGCTCCTTCGTCGCCGAGTACGATTCCTTCTTCGACTATCTTTAAACAGCGAGAGAAACCCGCCCTGTAGGGCGGGCGTGAATCGCGTACGCTCCATTACACAGCCACCGTTAGTCAGCAGAACTGGATTCCATACGTTCGTCAATACACTCTCTAACGAGACTTGAGAGGTTGATGTGTTGCTCACTGATCCACTCCTCTTGATCTTCTCGAATCGTGATCTGCTTCCGGTGCATCACACTACACTACATGATCGGTATACTTAAGCGTGTATGTGATGTATGATGTGTATGGCAGAGACGGTGACGAAGACGCTCGAAGCCACTTTTGCCCCCCCGACACAGGGTGAACTACCCCACCCTACCGCTCGCCTGACGGCTCGCGCTTGAGGGCGGGGCTTCCTGCTTCCACGACGCGCTTTGCAGGAACCGAATCGGTTCCCGTAGGGAGCGCAGTCTCCACAGGCGTTTCTTCGGAGTGAACCACTCCTACATCGGAAAGACCGCGAGAAAGGATGTTCCACGCCGCGTTCGCGTCCCTGTCCGCCTCGAACCCGCAGGCAGGACACGAGTGTTCACGCACCCACAGCGGCTTGTCCGTCGAGACGCCGCAGGACGCGCACTCCTTGGTCGTTCCGCGCGGATTCACGGCGATGAAGTGCGTCCCTTCGCGCTCGCATTTGTATTCGAGCATCCGTAGGAACGTCCCCCACGCCGCCCCTGCCCGGTTTCGTGAGTTACCGGGCAGTTCGACCAGTCCGGCGGCGTCAAGGTCCTCGACCGCTACGAGGTCGTACTCCCGAGCGTAGTAGTTCGAGAGTTTATGTAAGAAGTCACGACGCTTCTGCTTGAGGTCAGCGTACCTTCGTGCCACGACGCGGCGTTGTTCCTCCCAGTTCGCAGACCCGTGCTGTTTTCGCGAGAGGTTGCGTTGTGCACGTTCCAACCGCTCGCGTTCGGCGGACAGGTCGAGCGATTCGACGGCGGTGCCGTCGGTGTCGTGGGCGTACTTGAGTATGCCAACGTCGATACCGACGCACTTCTTCGGAGCCTCCGGTTTTGCGGGGGGGTTATCGGGCGTTTCGACGCCGAGGATAGCGTACCAGTAGCCAGTCGGTTCGCGTTTGACCGTGACGGTCTTTATCTCGGCGTCGGTTGGCAAGTCGCGGTGGAAGGTGATGGGGATCTCGCCGAGCTTCGAGAGCCACAGTCGCGTCCGACCGCTCGTGTTCTTGAGCTTGAAGCCGGATTGACTGTAGGTGAAACTGCGGTACTCGCCCGGTGCCTTCCACTTCAACCGACCGACCCGGTAGCCGTTCTTTTTGCGGCCACGGAGCGTCGAGAGGTTGTCATACAACCGCTGCACGACTTTCTGAAGAACCTTCGAGTGAACGCTTTTCAGGTCGTTCCACCACTTCTTGAGGCCCGGCAGGAGTTTCTGCTCGGAGTACGCCGACGTGTCGTCGGTACGGTTGAGTCGGTGGAGGAAGTGGTTGTAGACCTGTCTACAGGTATCGACCGTCCACGCTAACTGTTCGTGGTGGGCGTCTGACGGTCGAAGCCGATACCTGTAGTTGTAGTTCACGAGCGTTCTTCAATAAGTTCGTCAAGTTTCCCGCGAACAAACGACGAGAGATTGAGGTGGTTCTCCTCAACCCACTCGGCTTGGTCTTCGCGGATGGTGATGTTCTTCCGCCTCACTATGTACGCACTATACGTACCTGTGCGTATAGTTGTTGCGGTTGCGTGGGCCTGTGGGCCGAGTGTCGAAGATGTTCGATACTCGTGCGGCGCTGTATCCCCTCCCTACTCGCTCCCTTCGGTCGCTCGTTGAGGAAGGGGCCTTTGCGCCTCAATTCAGGTAAGGAGCTTCGCCTTCGTCGCCTTCTTGCCACCTACCGCGAAGCGTTGGCCGATGCGTTTGATTCAGGGGCGGATACGATGGGGGGCGTCAGCGATGTGGTGACGCCGTTCGACCTCCCGTATCAGGCAAAGGCTGCTCTGTGCAGCTACGTTCCGAAGCTCCGCAAGACGTACAACGCCCGCGAGTTGGACGATGAACACCCACTACGACTCACGAATCAAGCCGCGAAGTTCGACCGGGACGAATCTCGACACTACGAGATTTGCTGGAACGTCCCTCAACCCGGTAGAGGGACGAACTTCTGGATTCCGCTCCGGTTGAACCCGGACCAAGAACCGTTGTGGTCTGACCTGCTCAACGGAGACGCCAAAGCTGGCGAGATTCGACTACAGCAGAACCGAAGTAGCTGGGTGCTTCACGTCGCCGTCCACTACGAGGTTTCAGAACCCGAAACGGACGGCGACGAGACGTACATCGGCTTCGATATCGGCGAATCTGCGTTGATTACGGGCTGTGCCCTCAAACGCAACACGCCGACGAAGCCGATACTCGAAAGTGGCAGTCGAGCGCGACACCTCCGCAAGGTGATGTTCACGACGCTCCGGCGATTGCAACAGCGTGACGCCGCCGAGTGGCGGATCGACGAACGGTTCGCCCACTACCAGAACGCGCTCACGGATATTGTCGAGCAGGCGTCTCGGCGCGCTGTTGAATACGCCCGACAGTTCGAGACCCCCGTCATCGTCATGGAGGACCTCTCGTACATCCGCGAGCGCCTTGACTACGGCAAGTTCATGAACCGCCGCCTGCACGCGTGGGCGTTCGCCCGGCTACAGGGTCGTATCGAGGATAAAGCGACAGAGGCGGGGATTCGCGTCGAGTACGTCAACCCGGCGTACACAAGCCAGACGTGCCACGCCTGCAACCGAATCGGGCGGCGACGTACGCAAGCGGCGTTCGTCTGTCCGCACGACGACTGCCACGTAACGGAGTTTCACGCGGATATCAACGCGGCGGCGAAAGTCGCCAGTCGCGCAAACCCGTGGGGAGAGAGCGTTCCTTGGAAACCGGAACGCGATGACTCGCCTCGGGATGGGAGCGGTCGTGACACCGCCACAGTCCACCGAGAGTCGAGTGCGAAACCCGCACAGATGACGCTCTCGGCGTACTCGGACTGAAACCTACGGCATTGCCGGAATCCCACTGGGTGGGAAGCCCCGCCGGTTACGGCGGGGAGGATGTCACTGACCGTATATCCGGCATCTCCGCAGGCGTTGGGTTCGGAGTGTCCCATTCCTCCCAGTTGGACACTCGTGCCACAACCTCCGATGCACGCTTCTTGTCGCGTTTGAACACCGTCGGAAGCGTGGTGAACGCCTTACTATCTAATTAGACCGTACGGATAATAATGATATTCAGACAGTGAACGTGAACTGTGCGGGCGCTGTATCCCTCCCTGTTCGCGGCGTCGCCGTTCGCTGAGGAAGGAGGCGGAGCGCCCTCGATTAAAGCCAAATGCGGCCGTCCCGACACTACTGAGAGCCCGCTTCACAGTCCGGTTCTGTCTAGATACCGACACCGCCTTGCTAACCACCGCGCCACCTTGTTTATCTAGCGACAGGTGACCCCGTCCGACTCTGAAACCGTGTCAAGTCGGTCAGAGCCGGTTGTTCAGTACATCCGCGCGGAGCATGCCGAACGGCGCTTCGGATACCGCGACACGAAACGACAGCATGGTATATGTTGTCTGAGTACGAACCCATCGCACGTGATGAGACGGGATGATCGCTATCGGCTCCCCCGTGCTAGCGCCGACGTGGACCCAGCATGGCGCGCACAGATAACGTGTGAGGAGTGTGGCGTAACCGTCCCTCGGCGCGAAGTTGGTACGCCCGAGAAGGGGACGCTCGTCTGTCCGAGCTGTGGGAGTCGAAAGATCGACCATTGCACTCTACCGGAGTAACGACTCGGTAGGAACCCTGTCGAGCCACCGCTATCGCCCCTTAGGTAGTTTCACGGAGCGTCGTGCGAGGAGATGGAGGGGGCTGTCAGGCCTAGTTGTCGAGATCGTTCTCGTGGGGAGGCATGGTCGACATCGATTCGACGGCCTCGTCATCGTCCTGTGCATGTTCGAGATACCGACGCCCCTCGTCTGATTCCCAGAGCCGCTCATCGAGGATGTTCCCATCGGTGTAGAACTTGTGAACCGTCGGAAGCTTCGTGTTATCGAACTGAGCGATGAGTTCACCGTGTTTTTTGAAAAAGTAGTGGACCCATCGTTCTGCCTCGCGATCATCGTTGAACTGCGTTACTAACGTCCAATAATAGTAATCGTCGGCGTTCGCGAAGAGAACAACGTGAGGGTCCTCGACGAGATCCCAGTAGCAGTCCTCCCACTTCGCCTCGAAGTTCGGATAGTGAAAGGCGATACGGAAGAGATGGTACTGAAAGAGTTGTCTGTTCGGGACTGTCTCCGTGCGAAAGACCTCTTCGCCTTCCAGTTCGCGAAGTAGCTCGTTAACCCGATTGTGAGATAACGAGATGCCGTACTCTTCTTCGAGGATATCGCGCAACTCTCGAACCGGTGCGGTCGGGTGCTTGATCCTAAGTTTCAGAAGAATGATGTCTCTCGGAGAGAGATCAGCGTCGAATTCGTCGTCGGACACACCCATTAGCAGTACGAAAAGAGATGTGAACGCAGTACATAACGATTTCCCTGGAGCGACGGTAACGCGCCATCGCTGGCGTCTCCACCGTCGATCGGATCAGTGGCATGAATTCCGGCGTTCTCGGTCCTGGCGATTTCTGGAGGCGCGAGGTGGCCGATCGCGTACCACCGGGGGTCGATTCGCGATACGTTTCGGTCCTCTACGATCGCTTCACCCGACTCTGAAGTTGATGGTCTTCGTTCGAGTGTACGCCTCGATAGTTTCACGGGCCGTCTCTCTACCGATTCCGGACTGTTTGTACCCGCCGAATGGTTGGCCGGCCGGGAACTCGTTGTACTGGTTCACCCAGACGTTCCCTACCTCGATGTCTCGGGCTGCTCGACGGGCTGTCGTGAGATCGTCGGTGACGATACCGGCGGCCAGTCCGAATTTTACGTCGTTGACCTGCTCGATGAGTCGGTCGTAGCTATTCCAGCCGAAGACGAGCTCGACCGGCCCGAATATCTCCTCCTGTGCAGCGCGCGCCTCGTGGGGGGCGCGCTCGATCACCGTCGGGAGGACGAAATTCCCTCGCCCGAGTCGGTCATCGGTCGGTCGGCCACCGCCGGTTACAACCTGACCACCCACCTCAGTAGCGAGTTTGATGTACTGTTCGGTTCGCTCGACCTGCGTGGCCGAGATCTTCGGTCCGATGTCCGTCTTCTCCAAGAGCGGATCGCCCACCACGAGTGCCTCTGCGGCGGCGGCGAATTCCTCGACGAACTGCTCGCGGAGCATGTCGTGCACGAACAGCCGCGTTCCCGCACAGCAACACTCCCCCGCGTTATAGAACATCGCGTCGATCGCCACATCGACGGCCCGATTCACGTCTGCGTCGGGAAAGACGATGAGCGGACTCTTCCCTCCTAGCTCCAGTGAGATATCCGTCAGATTATTCGCGGCACCTTTCATGACGCCGCGGCCGACCTCCGTCGACCCCGTAAATGCGATCTTGCTGACGCGCGGATGTTCGACGAGTGACGCTCCCGCCTCCGGTCCGTATCCCGTGACGACGTTCAGCGCCCCGGCCGGGAGAAGATCACCTACCTCGTGGACGAACTCCATCAACGACAGTGGCGTCTCCTCGGCCGGTTTCAACACCACGGCGTTCCCCGCCGCCAGCGCCGGAGCGAGTTTCCAGGTCGCCATCAGTAGGGGGAAGTTCCACGGTATGATCTGTCCTACGACCCCGTACGGCTCGCGGATAGTCTCGACGTGTTGATCGCGACCGACGGGGACCGTCTTCCCCTCCAACGTTCGGGCCGCCCCCGCGAAGTATCGAAAGTGGTCGACGACGAGTTCGATGTCTCCTCGGGCTTCCGTGATCGGCTTTCCGTTGTCGAGCGAGTCGAGTCGGGCGAACTCCTCAGCCCGGGCCTCGACGCGGTCCGAGATCTCGGTAAGGATCGTCTGCCGTTCGGCAGGGGACTTCGTCTTCCACGTCTCGTAACCGCGCCACGCGGCCGTCACAGCGCGCTCTATGTCCGCAGCATTCCCCGCCTGTGCCATCGCGAGTCGTATGCCTGTCGTCGGATCACGGACGTCAAACCGTGCATCACCAATGCTGTCTACCCATACCCCGTCGATGTAGAGCTGTAGTTCCGTTTCTCGTATCAGCTCGCTGGCTGCCCGTTCGTGGCGTTCGGCGATCTCGAGAGCGCCACGGTCTGACGATTGTGGGTCTGGAGTCACTGATTGTCACTCTGTGGCAAGGCGTCGGCATAGTTCTTTCCCCAGAAATAGACGCTCCTTCGAAGCTCGGGTGAGCGCCGTATCCACGCTCGGATGCGCGTCCCAGCACGGAAAGCGCACGGTCCGCCCTCGACCAGGGAAGCGCGATCAGTCGTCGGAAGGGGCAGCTGCGCTACCGCGGTCGTTCAGGCTGACGCCGGTTCCGGGACCGACGTCGATACCGAGTTCGTCGAGTTTCTCCTCGCTGACCACGCCGTCGACCCAGCCGCGGTGGTCGTAGTACTCCTCCTTCATCTCCTCGAGCTCGCAGTACTGCCCCTCGCTCGCGCCCTGGCCGGGGATGCCGCCCTCGAGGAAGCGTGCGGGCAGGGAGTCGTCGTCGGCGTCGAAGCCGTTGAGGTTGTTGTAGTACCGTTCGAGGTTGTAGACGCGCTCGCCGGCCTGCATGAGTTCCTCCTCGCTCACGTCGAGGCCGGTCATGCCGTTGTACTGCAGGACGTACTCCTCGACGCCCTCCGCGAAGGCGTTGAACTTGCAGATGTCGAAGGAGTCGCTGATCGCGTGCATGTCCTGGAAGGTGGCGCAGAGTTCGCCCTTGCCGCGCCACTCGTAGGGGTCGACCTTCTCGGGGATGCCGAGGATCTCCGCCGCCGGCGTGTACCCGCGCAGGTGACACGCCCCGCGGTTCGAGGTGGCGTACCCGATCCCCATCCCCTTCATGCAGCGCGGGTCGTACGCCGCGATGGCTTGTCCCTTCACCGCCAGCGAGTTGTTCTCCGCATCGAACCGATCGACCATGTGTCTCTGCCCCTCGCCGAGATGCTCGGCCAGTTTCGTCTCGCGAGTCGCGATCTTCGTCACCAACTCGATCATGGCCTCTGAATTACCCCAGTCGATCCCCTCGCCGAGGTCGTCGAACGTGCCCTCCTCGGTCATCTCCATCGCCATCGCCATGATGTTGCCCGTCTCGATGGTATCCATGCCGTGGTCGTTACACCGGTCGATCATGACCGCGATGTCGTCCCGATCCGTATGACCGGAGTTGGGGCCGAGTGCCCACGCCGACTCGTACTCGTAGGACTCCATCCGGACGTTCATGTCCTCGCCCTTGTGGCTGGTGGAGACCTCGACTTCCTTCTTGCAGGCGACCGGACAGGAGTGACAGGTCGGCTCGTCCACGAGGATGTTCTCGCGGACGTTCTCGCCCGAGACGTGTTCGGCGTCGATCTCGACGCCCTCGTCGTCGCTATAGGATCCTGTCGAGGTGTACCTCCCGTTTTTCGTTGGGAGGCCGTCCATCTCCTCGCTAATGTTCATGAGGACGTTGGTGCCGTAGAGCGAGAGGCCGCCCTCGTTGGGCGCGGTGACCTCCGACTCCTGGATGACCTGCATGGCCTGCTGGTGGCCCGTGCGGAAGGTCTCCGGGTCCGCCGGCTTCGGCATTTTTGTGTTAGATTTTACGACGATTGCCTTCAGGTTCTTCGAGCCCATCACGCAGCCCGTGCCGCCGCGCCCGGAGGCGCGGTCGTCCTCGTTCATGATGCAGGCGAACTTGACGCCGTTCTCGCCCGCCTGACCGATGCCCATCACGGACAAATTCTTGCCGTAACTTCCCTCACACTCCTCCTCTAAGGTATCGCGGACTTCATGGAAGTCCCTACCCCACAGATGAGACGCGTCGCGGAGTTCGACCTCGCCGTCCTCGACGACGGCGTAGACGGGCTCTTCGGCCTGCCCCTCGAAGAGCAGGCCGTCGAAGCCGGCCCACTTCAGGCGCGCGCCCGACCAGCCCCCGTGGTGGGAGTCCGTCACGGTGCCGGTGAGCGGCGATTTCGTGCAGACGGCGATGCGCCCGCTCATCACCACCTGCGTCCCCGTGAGCGGCCCGTTCGTGAACGCCAGCAGGTTCTCCGGCCCGAGCGGATCCACATCCGGCCCCTGGTCGAAGACGTACTTCACCCCGAGCCCGCGCGCCCCGAGGTACTGTTTCGCGTCCTCTTCGTCGATTCCCTCGTAGTTCACCTCGCCCGACGAGAGGTCGATGCGTGCTACGTGATCCTGGAAGCCGCCGAGTTCAGTCATGAGTTAACGTACCATGGATATACAGTACCCGACCGGTGTTATGAGTTTCCCAGAGATAGTAACCTGAATCGGTTACGTAATGCAGTCGTGGACGTAGATAATATGCTCGAGACTCGATTTTGTAGTAATACATAATCTGGCACTCCCCTTCGCGAGATTTTGTAACGTAACATCGGACGAAGAGAGTTACGTAGAGGGCGGTGTAGATTCTGCCGTCGCTGGTAACGTAATGTTCCATCCACAGATGCATTCTTACACGAAATCGAGGAGAAAGCCGACGAACTCGACCTCGACATCCTCCGACTGGCAATCCAGCCCGACCACGTACACCTGTTCATCACGGGCGACCCAAAACTCGCCCCGAATAAGATAATGCAACAGGTCAAGGGCCACACCTCTCGGAACCTCCGCGAGGAGTTCGACTTCGGCCTCCCATCGCTATGGACACGCTCGTACTTCGTCTCCAGCGCGGGCGAGGTGGCGAGTCAGACCATCGAGGAGTACATCGAAGCACAGACAGGACAATAGGATGCAACGCGAAGTCACTACCACGGTACGGGTCACACTCCACTCGCTCACCGAGCGGAAAGCCCGACTCGTCGATCGCGAATACACCGCGTTCCAAGACGCCGTTCACGGTGACGACGACGCGAACCTCTACTCCGCCACCAAACAACAGGCGGGCAAAGTCTGGTCGAACAAGAACCCACGAGAGGGCACCGAACAACCCGTCGTTCTCCGCAACGACTGCATCACCATCGACCACGACGAGGATACCGTCATCTCGTCGTGGTGGTTCAAACTCCCCGTCTACAACCCCGAGCGAGAACGAGGAGATAGCATCTGGGTACCCGTCCACGTCCCCGAGAAGGACACACACCTGCTCACCGACGAGTGCATCCGCGACTCGGAACTCGTCCACCGAGGCGGTGAGTGGTACGTTCACCTCGTCTGCAAGCGGTCTGTGGCCGTCGCAGACGAGTACGACGACGTTCTCGCCGTCGATATGGGGGCGAAGTGGATAGCCGTCAGCACGTTCCTCTCCGACCGAGATACGCAGTTCCACGGTGCGGAAGTTCGGCGCGTTCGGGAACACTACAAACAACTTTGCAAGTCAATCGGGAAGGCGAAGGTTCGTTCAGGGGCACAGGTCATCGAACGCCTCGGTGACAAGGAACCCCGAACAGTCGAACACGAGTTGCATCAGGTGGCGAACACCCTCGTTGCTCGCGCTCGTGAACGCAACGCCGTCATCGTGTTCGGCGATATGACCGGGGTGCGCTTCGACAACGACAAAGGCCGGTACGTGAACGACAAGACCCACAAGATGCCGTACGCAAAGCTGGCGAACATCCTCACGTACAAAGCCCATCTCGATGGACGTGAGTGTATCCCGGTGAAGGAGTACGACACGTCTGTGACGTGTTGGCGATGTGGGTCGCAGAACACGAGTCGGGAGGTGCAGGGTCGAGTCGAGTGCCACGACTGTGGACTGGACGACAACGGCGATAAGAACGGGGCGACGAACATTGGTAAACGAGCCGTCGGTAAGAACATTCAGAGTCCGCTATCGACGGTGGGGGCTGTTGTGGCTCAGCCCGAAACGCAGGTCGTACTCAAGGGAACCAACGGCGAGATGGAACCTGCGAACTCCCCAGACGACGTGGGCCTGACCCTCAGTGAGGGAAACCCACGACTTTAGTCGTGGGAGAAGTCACGTGGAAGTGATATCGATCGCATCTCGTCGAGTTGACATCCTCCCCGCCCTGAAGGGCAAGTTTTAGCCTTGCAACTTCCATAACAGTACCCGACTGTGGAGATTACAATTTACGACTGAGTGGCCGTACGTGGCAAAAATTTAATTGCGCTCCGTGCAACCCAGTGACATGGACATTCAGCTCCCTGCGGTCGGTCCGGGAGTCGAGCAGGCCGAGGAAGAGAAGGAGGATCTACCGCCGGCGGAGGTTGAGTACCTCAACTACCGAACGGTCGTCGAGAACGGTTGGAGTATCGACGACGACGAACTCTTCGAAAAGGCAGCTGCGCTCGACCTGAACGACCTGAATTACGGCAAGATGGACGTCGACCGCGACGAGACGTTGCTTCGGTCCGCCGAAGCCAACGATCTCAAGTGGGCCTCGCAGTGCCGGTCGGGCACCTGTAACGTCTGTACAGGTATTCTGAAGGGTGGTGAGGCACAGATGGACATGAACCTGGTACTCAGCGATGAGGAGGTCGAAGAGCGAGATATGCGACTCACTTGCGTCTGTAAGCCCGAGACCGATACCCTTCGAATCATTTTTAACGCCGCCCCGGAGGTAGCGAAGAGCCGAAACCCTGGGCACGAGGGCGACACGGCGTCCGGATCCGACGATTGAGCGAGGCGATCGCCGAGTCAGGGTTGGGTAGTGTACAGGCGTCGAAGGGTCTGCGTGGCCTCCTTGACATCCTCCCCGCGCTAAAGCGCGAGGATTCCACCGTGGGGGTTCGGCTATGCCGAGTCCCCGGCGGTAACTTGCGGGTGTGTATGCTCCTCGTTGGGACGGTGAGCGCGTGGTGACGCCGACCATCGGTGGTCGTCCCACTTGAGGCACACGGGCCGTGCCATCGGCCGTGGTACGTCTGTTTCGTGCCGTCGGAGGAACGTCTCCGACGCCGTGAGGTCCGCGTGGCCCTCAAAGCCGCACGAACAGGTGAGCGTGTCTTGGTGCCGAGTCGTGCCCTCCGTCGAGCCGCACTGTGGACACGTCTGGCTGGTCCACGCTTCGGGGCGAACTTCGACAGTGATGCCGAACTCCTCGGCGGTGCACGCCAGCCGGTCGATGAACGCGCGGAACGCCCAGAAGTTGTGCGTCTTGGCGTTCGCCCGCACCGACCAGTGCGTGTCGAGTACGTCGGTGAGGTCTCCGACGTACACTGTCGAAACCCCTTCTTCGTACAGTCGCTCGAAGAGGTTGCGGGCAAGCGCGTCCATGGCGTGGTCGCGCCGTCGCGTCCGGCGTCGGTACAGGCGTCGAATCCGCTTCGACGTGTACCGCCCCTCTTCGCGCTTCACCTTCGACTGGTGTTCGGCGATTCGGCGGGTCGTCTCGCGGAACCGCTCGAAGAGGTCGCGTCCCTCGTACAGATACTGCTGGCCGGTCGTGGTCGTACAGGCAACGATGTTGTTCGCACCAATATCCAGAGCAGCCGTCTCGTCGGCTAATGGTGAGTCCTGTCGAGAATCGTCCGTGGTGACAGGTTGAATGGCCCTGTATTGGTCGCTCAACTCGTCGTAGTACAGTTCCAGCCGGCCTTGATCGCCCGACCACTTCGGTTTCCCACGAACGTCGAGCGTGAGCCGTTCGCGGTAGCCCATATCGTACTCGTCCTTGAGGTCGCTGCCGACTGTGAGTTCGATGGTCGAACGGTCGCCCCACTGGAGCGTGTACTGGTCGTTGCGGATGTAGGTCCGCAACTCCCGGCCCTCTTCCTCGTTGCCCCAGTAGCCCGGAAGGCCGTTGGCTTCGCCTTTCTCTTTCAGGACGAAGAACGACCGCCACGCTTCGGTGTTCTTGCGAATCACCTGTTGGGCGGTGGCGCTCCCGAGAACACCGACGTATTGCTTGCGGTAGTCCTCGGTCTCCCACACCGACTTGTCGATGTCGGGGTCGGTGACGTTCTGTCGGCGCTCGTAGGTGAGTTGATTCCACAGGGAAGCAGAGGCGTCCAACAGTCGTTGAAGCAGTTCCTCGTCGGCGTCGGAGCGCGGTACCACAGTGAAGGAGTTAACGCGCCTCACGCGGTCCACTCCCCGTCCTGTTTGTCCTTCTGCTCGCGGATGTACTGCTCGACGGCGTCTTTCGAGACGCTGCCGGCAGTCCCAACGTAGTACGAGCGCGTCCACTTGATACGGTCGTTGGACCGCTCATTGTACCACCGGGCGGAAATTCCCTTCACCCAGTTGACGATGAGCGACGGGGCGTTCTTCGGCGGGCTGCCGATGAACAAGTGAACGTGGTCGGGCATGATTTCGGCTTCGACCAGTTCGAGGTCCTTGTCGTCGCAGATTTCCTCGAAGATGGAGTGAAGCCGGTCGGCGGTCGCACCCGTGAGGCGCTGTTCCCGGTACTTCGGGATGAATACTACGTGGTAGTAGAGTTCGTAGACAGCGTGACGGGTGCTGTTCACCATGCGTGTATACTATAGTTAGCATGGGCGGTAAGTGTTCCGGTCGACCCCCGGCCCTGCCATCGTCGGTGGACTGTCCGGCCGGGCCTACCGCTTGACCCCGCCCTGAAGGGCGAGGCTTGCGCTCGAAATTCACGTCAGTGCCCGGAGAGTCGCCTCTTCGACGGTCGGCGCGACCGTCTCGTCTAGAACCTCGATGAGTCGCGGTACTGCGTCGACGATCTCCGGATGTTCAGGGTCGAGCGTGGCGAGTTCCGCGACACCGATCGCACCCGAGAGCTGGAGCGAGCCGTGCTCCGTATCGAGGAGTCCGACGAGAGGGCCGAGGTACGGTTCGACGAGTTGGGGGTCGTGTTCGGCCGCGGCCCGGAGCGCCCGTCCGGCGTCCAGTTGCTGGGATGGATCGTCGCCGGTCAGTTGCCGTTCGATTTGATCTCGCGCGCTGTGAAGGATCGTCGGTTCATCGCGAACTGCCCGCTCCAGATTGCCGATCGCGCTGATATCTTTTGGGGTCATGGTACTCTTGTGTGCTCACTCGTGGCGTGCGGCCGGCCGGTCGAAACGGGAGGGTACGCTCGCCTACTTCTTCAGCGAGAAGACCGCGAGCCGGTCGCCGCGCGGTCCCCGACCGACGAACCCGCTACCACCGATTTGGATGGCGACGTACTGCTTCTCGGTCTCGGGATCGTACCAGCTGACCGGATCTCCGGCGATCGCCTTATCGGAGAGGTCGAACTCCCAGAGGCGGTCGCCGGTTTCGCCGTCGTAGGCGATCAGGTCGCCGTTCTGTGTACCGGCGAACAGAAGTCCCGTGGCGGTGGACATGGTTCCGCCCCACAGATAGCGGTCACTGTCGATCCAGTCGCGCCATTTGACCCGTCCCGTCGTGGGATCGACCGCCGCGATACAGCTGATGTGCCCGTTGTATTCCTCCGGGATGTCCTCCTCGTCCGGTTCGACGTCGACGACGCCGCCCCAGAACTTCTCACCGGGTCTGTATTCCTCGTTCTGCCACTTCACTGAATGGGGGGTGTTGAGGACCTTGTGGTAACAGAGGCCGGTTTCCGGACAGTACGAGGCGGGCTGCCAGTCGACACCGCCGAGCAGGCCGGGGAGCATCACGTACTCGCGCTCTTCCTCGACGTGCGGAACGAGCCGCATGAAGTTGATCTGTTGGGTGAGTGGCTCACCACGGATCAGCAGATCGCCACTGTCTGGATCCATCGTGTACGTCCAGGAAGTCTTTCCGGCGTTGTAGACGATGTCACCCCGATAGTCTAGGTGGTCGATCTCCACGTCCCGGATGAGCATCCGCATATTTGCGGAGTCGTAGTCCCAGATGTCGTGGGCGGACTCCTGGTGCGCCCACAGGATCTCGCCCGACCTGGGGTCGACGCAGAGTGTCGAGCAGGTGTTCCGATTCGGTCCCGGTCGGACCGTCCCGTTGAAGTCCGGACTCGGATTACCGACGTTGAAGTACAGGAGTTCGCGCTCGGTATCGAGTGTCGGAGTCATCCAGTTCGTCCCGCCGGACTGCTTGATACTGTCACCGACGTACTCCTCCTCCGGACACGTTTCGAGTCGCCAGAGTTCTTCGCCGGTCTCGGCGTCGATGGCGCAGTGGAACCCCCGAACGCCGTACTCCCCACCCGCACTACCGGTGAACAGGATTCCGTCGTAAATGATGGGTGCCCACGTCGCGGAGTATCCCTCCTTGTAATCCGCCGTCGAGACGTACCACACCTCCTCGCCGGTGTAGCGGTCGAGCGCCTGCACGCCGGAGTCGAGGGAAGTCATGTAGACCTTGTCCTTCCAGACGGCGACGCCGCGGTTGTTGTCGTCACAGCAGAGCACCGCGTCCTCCGGAGCAGGATAGGTGTACGCCCAGAGGATCTCCCCCTCGCGGGCGTCAATCGCCTTCACGTGGCTCGGCCCGTTGGCCTGGTACATCACCGGTGGATCACCGGGAACGATGATCGGTGAGCCCTCCATGCTGGAGTTGGCACCCACCTCCATCTCGTACTCTAATTCGAGTCGGTCGACGTTGTCCTTGGTGATGACGTCGGCGGTGGTGTGACGATGTGCCTCGTAGTTGTTCCCGAACATCAACCAGTTTGTGGGGTCGTCGCCGCCCTCGGTCAGCATCTCCTGGGTGACGTCGAACCGGGGGATGCGATCGGTATCGTGCTGGTCGAGGACCGGTTCGTCCGGTGCGTTGAATACCTGGTACCCGAGTTCGGTCTCTTCGACGATGGTCTCGCTCGCGGCCCTGACTGCCTCGTTGTCTCGTTCTCCTGTTGCCATGGTTGGATCTGTTGATTGGTATTGTCGTGTGCTATCTCGCTTTGCTCGGCGCGCGTTTCTCCTCGGTTATCCAGTACGCTTCCCGCATCAGTTCCTCCTGGTTGACGATTGCGATGGCCGCACCACCGCTCACGCCGGCGATCAACTGTTCGTCGGTCAACTCGGATCCGTCGGCGGCCACGTCGTTGACGGCGCGCAGGAACGAGTCGGCCCCCCCGAGTATCGCCTTCGCTCGCCAGAAGGCGTCATCGAGGATGTCCTCGGTGAGAAGGATCCGCTTCTGTACCAGGTGTCGGTCGAGAGATTTGATCCAGAGTAACCCTCCGCCGATCGCTCGATGGTACAGTGGCGGGACGTAATCCACGTCGAACTCGACTCCCTCCGGGATGTCCTGCGTCGGGACCCACCGAGAGAGACGTGTGTCGTTGTTGACCACGTCCATCATCAACGCCGTGCGCTCACGCTCGTCGAATCCACAGTCGACCAGTCCGGCCGTCAACAGATCCGCCGTGACTAACCCGCGGGCGGTACGATCGATGTGTTCTGGTGTAAACGCCGGGAGGTTATCCGAGAGGCTCTCGAAGAACCCGACGTCCACGAGGTGGTCGTATGTCCCCCAGACCGGATCGATGAGTTCGCGGTAGAGTTTTTGGACGCCAGCGTCGCCAGGTCCGAATCGTTCGGGGATACCCACTGCGCGTACCTCCGAGGCACGCGCGAGTTGCGCTTCCAGCCCCGATAGTCCAGCCTGGATACGATCGGCATCTAACTGCCCTCGCAGATCAGCGCGGATGGCCTTACCCATCGAAGCGAACGCTGGATCTGTCTCTGCGCCGACCGTATCCCGGAGTTCAGTGAGTGTCAGCGTGCTATCGGTCACCGACGTATCGGCACCGAGTTCGACCGCTAACTGCTCTCTGTCCCGAGCGGTTATCTGGGGTTTGTAGGACCCTACCATGAAGCGTGTAACCACACCGAAGCCCCGGTATTAAATGTTACTACTACCGATAGATGGCCATTCTTATCGGATTTTCTAATCCCAATACGCCGAAGTACATGGTTAGTTGCGGAGAATCCCCGCGTCAAATAGTGGTGTCTAATACCACCACCTATGATCGACGTACTCGTGGCGGTGAGAGGACGATTAATGGAGTTCGTCGAGCCGACACTGCGATCAGACTCGGCTTGCCAACATCGCCGTTTTCGCTGCACGCGCCGTAGATACTCCTGAGGTTACCGGCGGCGAGGCGGTTCGTCTCGAGGCCGGCGACCGGACGGCCGTTGCCCGAATCCCGCCGCGGTCACGGCTCGGCGACGACGACGACGTACCGCCCCCGCTCGCGTTCGAGTTCGAGTTCGGTGACGGTCGTGACGGTGAACCCGGCCTCGGTGACGAGCTCGCGCCAGTAGGTCGCCGGGTCGGTCGACCCGTCGTGCGTGATGGGCAGTTCGAGCACGCCGAGGGTACCGTCCGGAGCGCACGCGCGGTGCGCTTCCGCCAGCGCCCGTCGCGCCGCGGGAGCCGGCAGGTCGTGGAGCATCCGACAGGCGGTCACGACGTCGATCGAGCCGTCCGCGACGGGGAGTCGGGCCGCGTCGCCGCGGACGACCGCCGCGTCGAGACCGGCCCGCGACGCGTTCCGCGCGGCGAGCGTCGGGGCGTTACCGAGGATGACCCGATCGTCGAACACGTCCAGGCCGACGACGGTCGCGGCCGAATCGAGCGCGGGGGCCATCCCGACCAGCGAGCGACCCGTCCCGCACCCGACGTCGAGCACGCGGTCGGCCGCGTCAAGCGGGAGTTCGGCCGCGAACGCCTCGTACTTCCCCCGGTCGAGCCGCCACGGCGCCGGTCGAGCGAGCCTGGACGCCGCTCGCCAGCCCGTCCGTCCCCCCCAGAGCGCGAGGCCGACGGCGAGCAGGCGGCGGAATCGCGACCGGGAGCCGACGGCGAGGGCCGTGGCGACGGCGACTCCGAGCGCGCCGAGGACGATCGCCCGAAGGCGTCGCCGCCAGTGGTAGACCCCGAAGTAGTAGGGCATGGTTCGACGGTTCGTCCGCCCGCGTCTTAGCGTTGCACGCCGATCGCGGCTCGCCGGGCGGTGACGATCGCGATACCGGGCACCGGCAGTTCGACGACCCGGGCCGGAACGCCCGCTGCGCCCCCTACTCGCCGGACAGGGGTTCGCCCCGCTTCGTCACCTTCGTGGCCGGCAGGCCGGCCCGGTCGGCGTGTTCGTACACGGCGTCCTCGTCCTCTGCACGGTAGTGACAGAACGTCCCCACGACCCAGTCGTCGCCGTCGGTCAGCACCTCGGATTCTACCCACCGGATCTCGACGCCCTCGTCCCGGAGTTCCGACAGCGTCTCCCCCGATGCGTCCGCCGCGGCGGCCAACTCCTCCCGTGTGATCGGTTCGTCGAGCTCGCGCAGGATGAGGAAGTCGTCCGTGGTTTGGTC
The DNA here is from genome assembly GCF_024228315.1 of Halomarina pelagica. Lineage (NCBI taxonomy): Archaea > Methanobacteriati > Methanobacteriota > Halobacteria > Halobacteriales > Natronomonadaceae > Halomarina > Halomarina pelagica. Next base: position 43,447 of record NZ_CP100456.1, on the reverse strand, counting down.
AGACATGGCTCACTCGTTCGAGAGTACGGTGAGCCCGGTATACTTTATGCATTATAAAAAATAATATTCGAGTTGAAATCTCCTCCGGGTGGAGGCCGCGATCGTCGCCTCGGTCGGGCGGATTACGGGGTAGATCGAAGCAGACCGGTGGCGAGAGCGTGGCTCACCACTCGGTGAGCCACTCCGGGGAGAGTTGGGCGCGACAGCCGACGCAGTAGACCGTGGCGGTGTCGTTCTCGACGCCGCACTGGGGACAGGCCACGCTCACCCCGCGTGCCCACCGCGGGGTCGAGCGAGGAACCGCATCGGCCGTATCATCCTCGACTCGGTCGAATCCGCCGGGCCGCAGGACCGTCCAACAACCCCATCCAACGGCGATGATGAGAGCGACGGCGGACAGGACGGCGAACGCGGGTGGCGGCGTCATCGCCCGTCACCCTTCGCCCCGCCCTCGACCGATGCGGTCGGCGTACCGACCGACGACGTCGGCGTCCGAGTCGAGGTACTCGTTCGTCCACGCCGCGTCGGGGTCGATCGTCCCGTCGAGCAGGTCGGTCGCGGAGAGCATCGACCCGAGCCGACGCCACCGGTCGACGTCGTGGGCCCCCCAGCCGGCCGTCCGGACGTGATCGGTGAACTGCAGGTTCTCGGCGGCGACCTCGAACTTGTGGGTCTCGATTGGTCTGCGGCGTTCGAGCGTCGCGTTGCGAGCGACGAGGGTTTCGATCGCCGCCGCCGGGTCGTTAGTCGACGCCGCCCACCCGTGAGCTGTCGCCCGCAGGAACGAGCGAACCGCGTCGGCGTTATCGGACGCGAACGCCCGGTTGGTCACGAGCGTCATGCCGTAGACGCCCAGGTGGTCGCCGATGTGGAGTTCGTCGGCCGCGCGATCGTACTCGCGTTCGAGTTCGTTCCCGTTCGTGACGACGCCGACCGCGGCGTCGACCGTCCCATCGAGGAGTTTGTGCTGGACGCGGTGGTGGGTGTTCGGGTCCACCGGCAGCAGCTCCACCCGGTCGCGGACGTCCGCGTCCTCCAGATACTGCGCCGCGAGGATGCGCGTCTTCGTCGCGGACGGGGCGACGGTTCGACCGGCCAACTGTTCGGGGCGTTCGAGGGGTTCGCCGAAGACGTCTCGGAGGGTGTAGATGGCCGCCGGCGTCTTCTTCGTCACCGCGGCCACGGCTAGCGGGTCGAACCCCTCGCTCTGCTTCGCGAGGACGGCGCTCGCGCCCGCGAGTGCGACGTCAGCGCGACCGCGGGCGGCCTGCTCGGCCGCGAACGGCGACCCGTGCCCCTCGAGGAACTGCACGTCGATCCCCTCCTCCTCGTAGAACCCCCGCGACCGGGCGAGGAAGTACGGAGCCTGGAAGCCGTTGGGTTCCCAGTTCAGCTGGAAGGTGACCGTCTCCATCACTTGGCCTCCGGCCGGAACGTACCGTCCGGGATGCGATCGACGCCGAGGGCGTCCGCGCCGGCGACCTCGAGCAGGTGATCGAACAGCCGCTCCATCCCCGCTATCGTCTCCGCGTCCCAGTCCCGGACGACCATGTCCCGCCATCCGTCGCGGACCGCGCGGACGATCGCCGGGTCGTCGTAGGTCATCAGCCGCTCGCCGATCTCCTCCCAGAGGTCGTCGTCGTCGACGAGTCGATCGACGACGGCGCGGTAGGCCCCCCTGAAGCTACTCACCGTCTCTGGGTGCTCCGCGAGGAACGACTCGCTCGTCAGGAACGTCGAGATCGGGAGCCGGTCGTCGATGCGCGAGAGGCGCTGGACCAACTCGGCCATCGGCAGCACTTCCCGGTACGGCCCGCGTTCGGTTATCTCGGGGACGATGGGCCAGAACTGGAGGATCGCGTCGACCTCGCCGTCGTACAGCAGATCCGTCAGGCCGACCTTGGACCCGGCCTCCACCGGCGTGGCCTCGATGTCGGGGTCGAACCCGTGGTACTCCCGGCAGGCGGCCCGCGTCAGGATCCAGTTCTTGTCGAGCCGGCGGACGACGCCGATTCGGTGGTCTGTAAGGTCGGTCAGCCCCTCGATGTCGGTGTCGTCGGGGGCGACGAGCCCACCGACGGTCCGGCCGTAGGGGTGGATCGCGACGATGGCGGCCCCCTCGCTTCGTTCGCGGGCCGTCGAGATGTAGTCGATGTCGATGAGGTCGGCGTCGCCGTCCTGGAGGCGGGCCTCGACGGTCTCCATGCCGCCCTCGAGTTCGTCGGAGACGAGCCGCACGTCGAGGTGGAATCCGTGGTCGTGATCCAGCCCGAGACGCTTGATCGCGTAGAGCATGTACCGCGGGCTGCCGTTGTGCTCGAAGCGGGCGCGCATCACCGGCAGGCCCGCCGGGTTGTCGTGGACGGCGTCGAGCGCCGCCTGCTGGTCTTCGACGCTCATCGCGCTGGCCCCACGATGGCGTCGATGTCCGCGTTCTCGTCGACGAGCTGTCGGCGTTTCATCCACTCGAGGTGTGCCCCGAGTTCCGCACGGTCGGCCGGTTCGGGCGGCTCGTAGGTCGGCACTTCGATGCTCGCGAGCAGTGCCTCGCGATCGACGCCCTCGAACAAGTCGGGCGCGACGTCGGCGTCGGCGTCGAGCATGGCGAGGTACTCCTCGCGGAAGGCGTCGGGGTCGTCGTTGATCGCCCCGACCGCCCGGGCGTACGCTCGCATGAACGCGTCGAGCGTCTCGGCGTCCACCTCCTCGGCCGCGACGATACCCATGTGGTTCTCGAACCGGAGGACGGCCCTGAATCCGAGGTGCTCGGCCAGCGTGCTCTGCGGTTCGAGCAGGGAGACCGCCTTGACCTCGCCGTCGCGGAGCGCTCGCAACCGATCAGTCGGCATTCCGTGGTGTTCGAGTATGACCGCCTCGGGGGGAACGTGTTCCTCGAGCGCTCGGATGACGGTGTACTCCTGACCGGTCCGACGGTTCACGCCCACCGGCACGCCCGCGAGGTCGGACGGCTCCTCGACGTCGCTCTCGGGTCGGACGTAGACCGTGTACGGCTGGTCGGCGAACGTACCCGCGCCGACGACTCGACCGTCATCCATGTCCCACGTCCGCTTGAGCGACTCCCACTTACAGATCGGATAGAGATCCATGTCGTAGTCGCCCGTTAGCGTCTCCTCCGCCGGGATGTACTTCCAATCAACGCTCTCGCGATCGCGCTCGACGATCTCGACCTCGATCCCCTCGTCCGCGAAGTACCCTCGATCGCCCGCCACGTGCTGGGGGAGCATGAACGAGAACGGAAGGTGGAACAGACGGAGTTTGCCATTGTCTGGCATGACTAGTAGGGTAAAATCATAACTACATAAAAATAATGCAAGATTATTTATAAGCAGTCGCTGATAGGCTCACGACGGGTAGCGCCATGGACTACGTTAGCAAGAACGACCGGGAACCGCACGAGGTCGCCGACGGGGTCTATCTGGCCGACCTCGCGGCGGGTGACCGAGCGTCGATGAAGTTCTGGCAGGTCGAACCGGGTGCGACGCTCCCGGCACACCGCCATCACAACGAGCAGATCGGCTTCGTCATCAGCGGGACACTGACGACCGTCCTCGAGGACGGGGAGCACCTCCTCGAACCGGGGGATTCGTATGCGTTTTCGAGCGACGAGCTACACGGGGCGGAGAACCGGGGCAACGAACCGGCTGTCGGTGTCGGCGTGCTTAGCCCGCCGCGCGACGAGCCGCGGTGGGCGACGAAGCGCCCGTGACGGACGCCGCCCGCGGGACCGAACGGCTGACGGCCGTCACTCCTCGATCCGTTCGGACGGAACTGTCCCGTCCGCGTTCCATCCCCGGGCCTTGTAGTAGGCGTCGAGCGCCGCCTCGAAGCCCGGCAGGTCGTAGGGGAGCGCGTCGTCCGCGCGGTCGAACCCGCGCCGGTTGTTGAAGTGACGTTCCAGGTCGACGATCCGTGCACCGAGCGCGAGCAACTCCCCGTAATCGGCATCGAGTAGGGTTTCGAGGCGCTCGTCGGCCACCACGTCGCGCGAGAAGCGGCAGACGATGCCCGAATCGAGCACCGCGTTGTGGTTCTCTCTCTCCACGAGTCGTTCGGGCTTACCGTCGAGGCCCTCCCGGTCGAGGGCCGCCTCGGGGGAGACGAGCGGGTACTCGTAGACGTACATGCTCCCGTAGAGGTGATCCGCCCCGCGGTTCGCGGTGGCGAACGAGAGGCCCTGGCCGTTTAGCGTTCGACCGTCGTGGGCGGCGAACTCCATACCCTTCACGGACCAGTTCTCGACGCCCAGTTCCCCGTGAACGCGGTCGATCCCCTCCGCGAGCAGGTCGCCGACGCCCTCCCGGTAGGCGATGTCCTCGACGAGGGCGTGGATCAGGTCGGCGTCCCCGAACGCGTCCTCGCTTGCGAGGTACGCGGACACGACGTCCCCACAGGAGATGGTGTCCATACCGAGCCGATCGCACAGTTCGTTCGACCGCATGACGGCGGTCACGTCGTCGATCCCGGCGTTCGAGCCGAAGGCCATCACCGTCTCGTACTCGGGTCCCTCCGTCTCGAGGCCGCTCGCCTCGTCGCACGTCGGGAGTTTGCACGCGAACGCGCACGCAGAACAGGTGCCCTTCCTATACTTCTTCTCCGCCACCCGATCCCCGCTGATGCCCTCGACTCCCTCGAACGAGAGTTCCGAGAAGTACCGCGTCGGGAGCGCCCCCACCTGATCGGCGTACGTCGTCAGCCCCGCCGTCCCCTGCCGCTTCATGACGCTGTCGGAGGCGGCGGCCTCCCGGTGTATTTCCGTGGCGACGGAGTGGGGATCGAGCGCGCGTTCGACGCTCCCGTCGAAAGTGATGAACTTCACGTTCTTCGCACCGAGGACGGCCCCGAGACCGCCGCGGCCGAACGCCCGCGACTTGCTCGTCATGATCGAAGCGAACCGCACGTGATTCTCGCCGGCCGGACCGATGCAGGCGACGTGCTCGGGGCCGAGGTCGCGCGTCTCCGCGACGTGCGCCGTGACGTCCGGGACGACTCCCCCGGCCAACTCGGGTACCGACTCGAATTTCACCCCCTCGTCGGCGACGTGGATCCCCACGAGTTCATCGCTCGCGCCCGCAACCTCCACAACCGCGTAGCCCGTCGCCAGAAAGTTCCGCGAGAGGAACCCGCCGGCGTTCGAGGAGAGCAGGCCGTCGGTCAGCGGCGAGACGCCCGTACAGGACATCCGCCCCGTGAAACTCATGTTCGACGCCTGCATCGGTCCCGTCGCGAAAAACAGTCGGTTCTCGGAACCGAAGGGATCGGCGTCGAACGGGATGCGGTCGTGCGCGAGTTTCGTCCCGACGCCGCGGCCCCCGACGTACGACGCGAGCACCTCGTCGATCGCTGTCTCCTCGGTCGTCCTCGCTCCCACGTCCACGGTCAGTAGTCGCCCCCGGGCGTGTAGCATCGGTTCGAGAGAGCGACTGCCAGCGCATAAAACGGTGCTAGATATTCACCATCGCGGATCGGTTTCTCTCTCCCGGCAAAAGTTCTTTACGTCGACGCGCAGGCCTCTCCGCATGGACGCCGTCGATCACATCAACGTCGACGTCGACGACCTCGAAGCGTGTTTTCGGTTCTACCGCGACGTGCTCGACCTCGAACTGCTCCGGCCGCCGGAGGACTTCCGGGGCGAGCACGCGATGTTCCGGGCCGGCGACACCGTCGTGACGCTGGCGGCGACGGGCCGTGCGGCAAACTGGAAAGAGGCGGACCTCGATCACCCCCTCGACAAGGCGCACGTCGCGTTCGAGACCGATCGCACGGCGTACGAGGCGCTGATCGCGGAACTCGACGGGCAGTTCCCCAACCAGGGTCCCTACGACTGGGGCGACTTCGAGGGGTTCTACTTTCTCGATCCCGACGGCAATTTGCTCGAAGTCGTCACCTACGACCCGCAGACGGTCGACCGGACGCTGCTCACCCACGACGTCGTGGAGGAGTGACGCCGGTCCGCCGGGCACGTTCGTCGTGACCGCCGTTCGCGTGGTGGACGTGGCAGTCGAGAAGCGCGAAGAGGGGGATCCCGCGAGGGGCTCAACGGTCGTCGACGGTCGATCCGTCGACCGATCCGGAATCGAGTGACTGATCCGTGCGGTCGCCGCGATTTCCTTCGACCTCTTCGATAGCCGCCTCGAAGTGGTCCACCGTCACGAACACTTCCTCGACGGTGGACGCACCCGCTCGGACGTACTCGCGAACGGCGACGGTCGCCGCCTCGCGGCAGACAGCTTCGACATCCGCACCGACATACCCCTCGGTCCGCGCGGCGAGTTCGTCGAGGTCCACGTCGTCCGCCAGCGGCTTCCCGCGGGTGTGGACCGCGAATATCTCGCGACGGCCCTCCTCGTCGGGAGCGGGCACGTAGACGTGTCGGTCGAGCCGACCCGGGCGCAGCAACGCGTCGTCGAGCAGGTCGCGCCGGTTGGTCGTGGCGACCACGACGACGTCCTCCAATTCCTCCAGGCCGTCGAGTTCGGTCAGCAGCTGGGAGACGACGCGCTCACCGACGCCCGAATCCCCGCCGTGACGCCCGCGTTCGCCCGCGATGGCGTCGATCTCGTCGAAGAACACCACGGTCGGGGCGTTCGACCGGGCCTTCTCGAAGACGTCGCGGACGCCCCGCTCGGACTCGCCGACGTACTTGTCCAGCAGTTCGGGGCCCTTGATGGAGATGAAGTTGCTCCGGGACTCGTTGGCGACCGCCTTGGCGAGGAGGGTCTTCCCGGTCCCCGGCGGGCCGTACAGCAGCACGCCGGTGGCGGGGCTGAGGTCCACCCGTTCGAACGCCTCGGGGTACTCGAGGGGCCACTGGACTGTCTCCCGGAGGCGCTCCTCGGTATCCTCCAGCCCGCCAACGTCATCCCAGGTGACGTTCGGGACCTCCACGAACACCTCCCGCAGTGCCGAGGGTTCGACGTTCCGCAATGCCTCCCGCACGTCGTCCGCGGTCACCGAGAGCGATGCGAGCAGGTCGGTGTCGAGTTCCTCGTCGATGTCGAACGCCCCGCGAACGCGGCGCAGCGCGTACATCGCGCTCTCGGTCGCGAGGTTCTCCAGATCGGCCCCGACGAAGCCGTGCGTGAGTTCGGCGATCCCGTTGAGGTCGACGTCGGCCGCGAGGGGCATCCCGCGAGCGTGGATACGGAGGATTTCCGCCCGACCGTCGCGGTCGGGGACGCCGATCTCGATCTCGCGGTCGAATCGGCCGGGACGACGGAGCGCGGGATCGATGGCGTCGGGCCGGTTGGTCGTCCCGATGACGGTGACCCGTCCCCGCTCAGCGAGACCGTCCAGCAGCGAGAGCAACTGAGCCACGATCCGGGAGCCGGCGTCACCGTCGTTCCCTCGTTCCGCCGCGAGCGAGTCGAGGTCGTCGAGGAGGACGATCGCTGGCTCGTTCTCCCTAGCCTCCTCGAATACGTCCCGGAGGCGTTCCTCGCTCTCGCCGTAGTACTTCGACGCGATCTCCGGGCCGGAGACGGTGGTGAAGTAGGCGTCGATCTCGTCGGCGACGGCCCTCGCCAGCAGGGTCTTGCCGGTCCCCGGCGGTCCGTGCAGGAGGACGCCCCTCGGGGGCTCGATACCGAGGACGTGGAACAGCTCCGGGTGACACATGGGGAGTTCGATCATCTCGCGGACCTGTTCGAGTTCCTCGTCGAGCCCTCCGATGTCGTCGTAGGTCACCGTTCCGGCGGCCGGAAGCGGCCCGGACGCGTCGTCGGAGGGGCCGAGCGAGAGCCCCTCGGCGGGAGCGGGGGAGACCTGAATCCTCGTCCAGTCCCGTACCACGACCCGATCGGTCGGCCTCGTCTCGGTTATCTGCACCGGGAGGGCGCGCTCCACCGGCTTCGAGGGTGGCTCGAGTCGGAGCGTGACCGGTATCGTCTGACCGACGATCAGCGCCTGTCCGATGAGTTCATCGCGGAGGGTCAGCTTGAGGCTCTCTTCGATCCCGATCTCCTCTGGCAGGGCGACGGTGACGCTGTCGGCCGATTTGACGTCGGTTCGCTCGACGGACACGGTGTCCTCGGCGTCGACGCGCGCCGTCCGACGGACGCGCCCGTCGAGGCGGATGGTACGGGGATCCACCTCGTCGGACGGCAGTACCTGCGCGACCGCGTGCTCCCCGAGCGGCCCGGTGACGACGACGTACTCGCCGCTTCCGATCCCTAGTTCGTCCATCGTCTCCCGGTTAAGTACGGCTAATCCGTCGCCGCCCCCCTGCCGCCCCGACCGCCTGACCGTTAGCTCCATAGCATCTGCGTTTCGACACCAACCCACTCGGGTCGTATAAACCCGCGGGTAAATCAGCGTCGTCGGTTCGAACCTACTGATCTGATACTTTATGAAATGATTATTTCCTAAAAATACCGAACAGTACGATAAGTTATATCCTGTCACGGGACGCCGGTTGTAGCGGTGGTTCAATGGCCAATGTAAGCACACCTCACATCACGGCGGAAGATCAGGAACGGCTGGCGAGAACGCTCGGGATAAGCGACTCCCTTGGTGGCGAGACGCTGACCCTGTCGGAGATGAAGACGGCGGTCGACGCGGACACCGCCCCGGAGTTCGCCAGTCTGGGCGAGACCATCCGCAGCGATTTGGAGGGACGACTCGACGCCGACCTCCTCGAGTCCGCCCTGTCCGATCTGGCGACGCAGATCGACCGCCTCCCCGAGGTGCGCGAGCGAGGGATTCCGAGCGGCGAGAGGGAACCGGAGGTGCTGTATCGGGATCTCGTCGAACCGGGCTGGCGGGTGTACGACCACCTCCTCGACGTGGGGTTCTTCGAGAGCGTCGACGCCAACGCGTCGCGGTTCGAGCCGGAGTACATCCGGGACACCGCCCACGAACTGATCGGCGCGGACGAGTTGACCTCGGCGCTCGCCGAGATCGGGTTCGATGACCGCGAGCAGACCGTTCTGGTCATGGACGTCGTCAACAACGACACGCGACTCTCGCGGTGGGTACCGACCGCGGAGATCCCCGAGGAGGTCGAGTTCAACGTCGAGTTCGTGCCCCCGTTGCACCAGCGGGCGATGGGCGGTGCGCTGCTGTGGATTCGAACGCTCGACGTCCACCTCTGGCAGAAGAAGATCCTCATCACCGAGGAGATCCTGGACGATGGGTTCTGGGACATCAAGGCGATGCTCGGCGGACTGTACCTGTTGACGATGGCGGCGCTCGAGGTCGCGGACGCGACCGACGCGTCGCTCACGGACAGCCAGCTGTCCGCGGCGCTCACCGCCAGCGCCGCGATCCTGATCGTCAACCAGGAGGACATCTGCAGCCACATGTATCACATTACGGAAGAGAGGCGCGCACCAAGCGAAGCGAGGTAATCGAGAATGTCAATAGAGGAAGACAGGGCCGTTCAGGCCGCACAGGACACCGTCGTTCGAGAGACAGACAACGGCTACCGGGTGCTCGGCGCACCCGAGAAGTCGGTCACCCACCAGCACGACATCGACCGCATTCCCGAGAAGGACGTCACGCAGGAGATGTTGAGCAACTCCGGTGAGAACGCGGAGTGCTGGTTGATGTACGGGGGGAACTACGAACAGCACCGCTACACGACCGCCGACGTCATCACACCCGAGAACATCGACGATCTCGAACTGGAACACGAGATGCGGGTCGGCTCCGGGTCGAGCATGGAGGGGACGCCGTTGGTAGTCCCCGGCGATCCGCCGGTGATGTATCAGTCGAACGGGCCGAACCACGTGAAGGCCATCGACCCGCGCGAGGGCGACGTCCTCTGGAGCTACACGTACGCCGTACCGTCGGACGTCGTGCTCTGCTGCGACGACAACAATCGTGGCGTCGCCGTCTACGGCGACAAGATCTTCATGTGCACCCTCGATTCGGGGGTCATCGCGCTCGACCGCTACACCGGGGAGGAGGTGTGGTACACGAGCACTGCTGACCACGAGCGGGGCTACTCCGCGACGTGGGCACCCATCGTCCACGACGGGACGCTCTACACGGGGAGCGCCGGCGGCGAGTACGGCGTCCGCGGGTTCCACACGGCGCTCGACACCGAGACGGGCGAGCAGAAGTGGTTCACCCACACCTGTCCGGAGGGGGAGTGGGTCGGCGATAGCATCAACCAGGCGGCCGGAACCAACTGGATGACGGCCACGCTAGACGAGGAGCGAAATCGGCTGTACCTGCCGGTCGGGAACCCCGGTCCCGACTTCGACGGGTCGGTCCGACCGGGACCGAACCGCAACACCTGCGGTACGCTGTGTCTCGACGCGGAAACCGGCGAACGCCTCTGGTTCCACCAGGAGTCGCCCCACGACGTCTGGGACTACGACTCGGCCTGCCCCCGCGTGTTCATCAAGGACCTCGAGATCGCCCACCGCAACCAGACCAAGGACGTCGTCGTCGACGCCGGGAAGACGGGCTGGGCGTACACGGTCGACGCCGAGACCGGCGAACTCATCGAACGGAGCGAACCGGGCGTCCAGCAGCTCAACATGTTCCGGATGATCCCGCACATCGACGAGGGCAGGCGTGGGACGTTCATGCCCGGCGGGATGGGCGGCAACGACTGGCAGCCCCCGGCCTACAGCCCCGAGACCGGCCTCATCTACTACAAGATGCACAACAACGCCCAGGAGGCGTGGTGGCGGTTCGAGGAGTTCGAGGAGGGCAAGAAGTACTGGGGCGGTATCCTCGAGGACGAGACCGAGGCGATGCCCGACGAGTACAACGGCCACATCGCCTCCATCGTCGCGCTCGATCCGGCGACCGGCGAGCGCGTCTGGCGCGACTGGATCGACAGCGACACCTACCTCTGGGGTGGTTCGATGGCGACCGCGACTGGCCTCGTGTTCGCCGGCACGCAGAACGGCAACCTTATCGCCTACGACGGAGAGACGGGCGAGCGCGTCTGGGAGTTCGACTGCGGCGACACGCCGCTCTCTGCCAGTCCCATGAGCTGGTACGACCCCGGCACCGAGAAGCAGTACATCGCCATCCAGGTCGGAGGTAGCGGCTGGCTCCGCCGGGGGAAGCGCGACGATAGACTCCTCATCTTCTCGATGGCGGCGTAACGGAGGTCTCCCACGCGTTTTTTCGACGGGATAACTGTCTAATGCCAGTACGTTCGTCGCTTCGACCCAAAACTATTTGTCCATCCGTGCTGCGTGTCACCACATGACGACGCCGATGCCTCAGAGACGCACACCGGAAGCGCCGGCCGACGCGTCCATCGCTGACTCCGAATCGGAGGCCGAAGTCACGATGGAGGACCTGATCAGGCGACTCATCGACGAGCGCGTCGCGTCGCTTGAGCAAGAGATCGCGGACCTCGAACGGACGCTGGAGGAGGTCGACAACTTCACGCGGATCAGCCTGAACGAGCGCAAGATCAAACAGAGTCAGGAGAGCCTCTCCGAGTTCTCCGACTCGCTCACGGGGTTCGCCGAGAAGGCGTTCAACAACATCAACGAACTCGAGGATCGGCTCGACACGCACGCGCTGTTGCTCGCGGCGATCCTCGACGCCCTCGACGGAGAGGACCTCGATCTTACGCACGCTCAGCGCTACCAGGAGGACCAGCTAGTAATGAACATGACCCCCGACGAACGCCTCGAGGAGGCCATCGAACGGTCGTCCTGACGTCCTCGGATCACACTTCGCGTTTTCCGACGACCGTCTGAAGGTAGTCGTGGCTCCTGACGTTGTAGATGAGTTTCACCTCCTCGGTGCCGGGCGTCCCTACGCACGTTAACCGGAGACCCATCTCCTCGACCTCCTCGTCGGTCAGAAACAGGTTCATGTCCATATCGATCTCACCCTCGACGAGGAAGGCACAGCAGTTTGCACACGAGGCGGCTCGGCACTCGAACGGCCATGCGTATCCGGCGTCCTCGGCGGCGTCGAGAATGTACCGATACTCGCCGACCTCGAGCGTTCCGTAGTCGACGTCGTCCAGATCAGCCGCCGCCGCCTTCTCGAAGAGGTCGTCGTCGTCCACGTCCCAGCCGTGCCTCTCGAGTACTCGGTAGTTGAGGTACTCGACTGTGGCGGTTTCCTCCTCCTCTCCCTCCCACTCGGCGTCGCGGGCGGCGTCCCGTCCTACCTTGATGTTCGGAAGCTGCTGATCGGACGTCATACGTTGACTATCGCCACGGTCGTACTTAGTCGTCGGTGTCCTCGGACGGCTCTCGGCGGCGCGCCCCCTCCCGGCGGTCGATGGTTGCGAGCGCCCCGTCGTTCAACCGAGCAGGTTCGTCCGGACGGACGCGACGCCTTCGCGGTCCACGGCGGCCGCGTCGGCGACCACCGCTCCGCAGTCTCGACAGACGGACTCGGCGACGAGGTGGGGTTTCTGACAGCAGGGATCGACGCGTTCCTCCGTCACGGACAGCGCGCCGTCACAGGCCGGACAGTTTCGGAGGAACAGTCGTAGGCTCAGCAGGACGGACCGCCGTCGGTCCCGGTCGAACGCGGACCAGTCGACGCACTCCCGGAGAATTTCCGTCGCGGCGACGTCCGCGACGAGCGCGGCGACCGAGTCCCACCTGATCGACGCGTTACCGTCGACGACGAACGATCGATCCCCGTGGCGAGTGACGGTGTCGGCGTCGAACATCACACGCACGTCGTTCACTTCGACGCCCCGTTCGTGGACCGTCGCCATCCGTTCACTCCACGTCTCGCGGAACGTCGCCGTGAGTTCGACCCCGTCCGCGTCCGTCTCAGCCAAGACCCCAGCAGTGAACAGAGACTCCGTTTCGACGTCCCCGTCCGCCGTCGTTCTCGCCGGCTCGTCGACAGCGCGTCTCCCCTCGAGAGGGTCCTTCCCGAACAGACGGAGCACCCACGGCGGGAAGTAGCGCCGTGTGAGCGTCGGCGTCCCCGGTACGAGGTACCCGCGCAGGTAGATGACGAGCGCGGAGACGCTGAAGGCGACAAGTCCGAATCCAGGGTGGCTCACGAGTCCGATGATCGCGGCAAGCACGCCGGCGACGAGCACGTTCAGCACCGTACACGGGACGCAGCGATTCTCCCCCGTGTACTCCGGACGCCGTAGTCGAGCGACTTCGCCAGGGACGTTCATTCGATGTGGACCAAGTACCGGCGGCCGAAGCATAAGTATGCCCGTCGGTCACAGTTCGCACAAATGGGTATGTGGTCCCCGATCGTCGGTCGGCGCGTCGAATGGTATATATCGATAACGCGTGAGTGGTCCACTCATGCCGTTCGACGCGCCAGCCGTGATCGTCGGTCTCGTCTCCTTCGTGATCGGTATCGGACTGGTCATCGGGAGCGTCGAGACGTTCATCGAGGCGGTCGCGGAGAGCGCGCTCGCGCTCGGCATCTCCGGGTTCTTCTTGACGGTGTTTCTGGCCGGAACCGATCTCGAGAACGCGGTGCTCGGCTTCGTGGCGGTACTCGATGGGCTTCCGGGCCTCGCGCTGGGCACGGTCTTCGGTGAGGCGCTCTTCATCCTCGGTGCGGCCGTCGGGCTCGCGGGGGTGCTTACGCCGTTCGAGACGACTGTACCGCGATCCTACCTCCTGATGATGCTCGGTGCACCGGCGCTGCTTCTCGCTCTTGCGCTCGACGGAACGCTCACGCACACCGATGGTCTCCTGCTTACTGTCGCTTACCTACCGTTGCTCGCGGCCGTGTACGTACTCGAACGGCGGTCGAGCACGCGATATCTGAGCGCGGAGGAAATCGAGGAGGCTCAGGCACTCGACGGGGGAAAGGAGGTGGACGACGACGGTGAGTTCCTCGACCTCGACCTCGACTTTGACCTCGAGATCGGACGGCTCGAGTCGTTCCGGGCCGACCACGAGGGATGGTATCGACTCGGCGTCGCGGTCCTCGCGGTGGGCGGCATGACCGTCGGGTCGGAACTCGCCGTCTCCGGTGCACAGACCATACTCGGCGTTATCGGCATTACCGGGCTCGCGTTCGGCGCGACCGTGATGAGTTTTATCGCATCGCTCGAGGAACTGTTTCTCACCGTCGAACCGGTCCGTCGGGGACAGCCGCACCTCGGCGTGGGGAACATCGTCGGTAGCATGCTGTTTTTCGTGACGGCGAACGCGGGCGTCATTGCGCTGGTTAGACCGATCGACACGACAGGTACGGTGTTCACGGTCCACTGGCCGTTTTTCCTCCTCGCGCTCGGTCTCGTCGCGGGGATGCTCGTCCGCGGACGGATCGGTCGACCCGAGGGTGCGGTGCTGCTCGCAGTGTACGCCGCTTACTGGGGGGCGAACCTCCTTTCATAGATCGACCGGGATACCGCCGAAGACCACCAGGCTGACGGCCCAATAACAGACGTAGAGCCCGAGAAGGAGATACCCGTGACGTGATGTCATCCGACCCGTGTGCGCGAAGTACGCCGCGAGTGCGGTCGAGACGACGAGCATCGGCAGGTGCCAGGAGAGGACGTTCGGATCGACGACGACGTCGCCGACGAGTGCGATGACCCCGACGTTCGCCGTTACCGAAAACAGGACGCTCCCGATGACGTTTCCGATACCGATCTCCGGAACCCCCCGACGGACCGGTTCGACGGTGAGAAAGACGTCCTCAAGCGTCAGAACGGCGGTAGCAACGGTCGCACCGAACACGGTCCCCTCGACGCCGTAGCCCGTCACGATGCCCTCGGTGGCGAGCGCCATGCTCTCGGCCGCGACGATGATACCTAGAAGAGAGACGACGGACAGGCCGAACCACGTCCAGCCCGAAAGTTCCCGATCGGGGACGAAGGGAAGTTCCGTCGAGAGCGTCCGGAACTGGCCGCCGTCGACGATCTTCGTGACCTCCGCGTCCCGAAACACCGGCGTCGTGCTCCCTATCTCTCGATAGATAACGTATGCGAGGACGAGCAAATAGAGCGTAACGAGAACGACACCGTGGACGACCGTCACGGTGCCCAGTACCGCAAACGGGACGAGAACGAGCGGTGACAGTGCGAACAGAACGAGATAGTCCTTCGGTACGTCTGCGTCGAACGGGACGAGAATGGCGGCGAGTGCGAGCGTCACGCCGGTCAGCGAGAGCGCGGTTCCGAGCGCGGTTCCGAGTGCGACGCCGCCGAGATCTTCGAGGTTCGTCGTAATCCCGAGGATCGCATCGTCGAACTCGATTCCCGTGAACACGACCGCCAGCAGGAACAACGAGACGTCGAGTCCGTTAGCGGTCTTCACCAGATAGCCGATGAACTTCTCGGCGCTGACGATGAGCAATCCCGCACCCGCGACGAACACAACCACCGCGGGTATACCGGTCAGGATAGGCTCTTCCTCCCCCTGAGTCACCCCCTCGGAACCGTGCTCCTGCGCGACGACACCCCCCGACGTCAGCAGCAGGAGGACCAGAAGCACGGCGATCCCTCGCTGTAAGTGATTAATGATAGCACGGGCCATATTCCGTGCACTCCGGCTTCGCAACTATAGGTTACGGATCGAATAGCTCCATACGGTGAAGAGATCTACACGGTGTCGGTGTCGCCGGGGTGGTCCGGTTCCGCGTCCTGGGCGTGAAGGACGAACGTTCGATCGGGTCGGGGGATCGCGCGCAGTTCGACGACCTTGACGAGTCGGTAGTACTTCCGACGGCCGACCCGGTAACTCTCGACGAGGTCGGCCTCCTCCAGCACCGAGAGGTGGTGAACGGCCGTCTTCCCGTCCATACCGACCTGCTCGGCCAGCTCGGAAACGTATCGTGGACGCGATGAGATCTCCTGGAGGATCCGGAGACGCGCCTTGCTTCCGAGGACGTCGAACAGCGACATACCGTATGCATACGTTGCACTTCACAAGAAGATAACTCGTCCCCACGGCAGTTCGTCTGTCATCGTCACGCAATGATTATCGGTAGTCGGCGTGAACGGTGGCCATGGCCAACTTGCCGGGCGAGAGCCGGGACGGACGAACCGTCGTGACCGACGGGTACTTCGAGCGCGAAGTGCACCTGTCCCGTCGGGCGACCGCGACGTTCCTCCGCGAACTCGCCGATCAGATCGAGGACGACACGCACCTGACCATCTCGAGCGCCGACTGGGAGGTCCCGTTCGAGTACAGGGAACCGATCGAAGTCGAAGTGGAGTTCGTGAGCCAGAACGAAGGTGAACTCGAGATCGAACTCGAGTTCACCGGCGCACGCGCCGACGGAGGGCTGTCGGTGAAGTGAGTCGGTATCCCCGGTGCTGGCGGAACCATATATAAACATAGTCCCGTATTATTTATTACCTCACGTCAATAGCTACCAGTAGTCAATGAATCGATCACGGCGGGCGTTTCTCTCGACCGCGGGCCTCGCGCTGGGGGCGGGATGCGTGGGCGAATTGACGGCCGATCGATCGGGGAAGCGGACGTCGTCTGGCGGGAAACGGACAGAGACGACTGATATCTCGCTGTTGTTGAACTGGAAACCGAACGGCCTCCACGCCCCATATTACGCCGCGAAGGGAGAGGGATTCTACGAGGACCAGGGCCTCGCACTCGCCGATGTCGAGAGCGGGCAGGGGTCCGACTTCGCGGCCAAGCAGGCCGGCCTCGGAAACACGAACTTCGCGATCACGAGCGCGGACCAGGTGCTCAACGTCAACAGTCGCGAACTCTCGCCGCTCTCGGTGGGCGTCGTGATGCAGCGGAGCCCGGTGGTGTTGTTCACCGCCCGCGAGAACTTCGGCGCGAGGTTCACGGCCGTCGAGCAACTGGAGGGAAAGACCCTCGGCACCGGACCGGGCATGGTACGCCTACTCTCGAAGCTCATGCTCGAGCGGAAGGGCGTCCTGCGTAGCGTCGAACTGGTCGACACGGGATACGACACGGTCCAACGGCTGCTCTCCGGCCGGATCGACGCCGCCGGCGGCGTCTTCGGCGACGTCGTCGCCGCGCGACATCAGGGGTACACCATCGACTCCGTCCCGGTTGCGTCGGTGATCCCCTCGTACGGACACGTTATCGCCACGAGTAAGCGATTCGCACGTGATCGCTCGGAGATGGTTCGTGCGTTCGTTCGAGCCACCGCTCGCGGAGCCACGTGGGCGCATCGCCACCCCGAGGCGGCGATCGATCACCTCGTGGATGCGGTGCCGGTGTTGGCCGAATCTCGGGAGCAGCAGCTGGATAAGTGGAAGTTGATGAGCTCGGCGTTCATGCTCTCGGACACGGTTCGAACGAAGGGGTGGGGGTGGAGTGCGCCGAAGCCCTGGCGGACGACGTACGAAGCGCTGCACGGTGCGGACCTGCTCGGCGGTTCCGTCGATCCGAGCAGCGTCTGGACCAACGACTACATCGACACCGACTACGAGTACATCGTCTCGTACGCCGAGACGGTTTCGGAGTCCTGATCGCTGTGATCGAGCGTCGACGCGAGCGGACCACGGACGGGCGACGCACGCGAGGTATCGGTGACCGTATCGACAGCGCGCACCTCGATGAGTACCGACCGGCACTCGCCGCGTTCGTCGTTCTCCTCGGCACGTGGCAGCTCGCAACGGTCCTTCTGACCGTGCCAACGGTCGTCCTCCCCTCGCCGCTCGACGTCGGCGTCGCCCTCGTCGCGACCTGGCGACCGCTGTTCGGCGACGCGTTCGTCACTGGCCTCACCGCGGCGCTCGGCCTCGCCGGCGGCGTGAGCCTCGGCCTCGCCCTCGCGTTCGGGATGACCGCCTCCCGGACCGTCGAGGCGGTCGTCCGTCCGTACGTCGTCGGCCTTCGCATCACACCGCTCGTCGCCATCGCACCGCTCCTGTTCCTCTGGTTCGGGCGAGGGATCCCCGCCCGGGCGTTACTGGTGACGACGCTGACGCAGTTCCCTGTGGCGATCGCCTCGGCCGGGGGCCTGCGCGCGGTTCCCCGGGAGTACCTCGACCTGGCGCGGTCCGTCGCGGCGTCCCCCTGGCAGACGTTCTTCCGGGTTCGTGTTCCGGCCGCCGCCCCTAGCGTCTTCGCTGGGGTCAAGCTCGCCGCCGCGCTGTCGGTCATCGGTGCCGTCGTCGCCGAGTTCGTCACGCTCACCGACGGGCTGGGGTATCGGGTGTTCGTCACGTCCACGCGCCTGCAGACGGCACAGACCTACGCCGCCCTGTCCGTGCTCGCGGCGCTCGGGTTGGTGTTCTACCTGGTCCCTGCCTGGTTCGAGCGACGCTCGAGGTCGCGCTGAGCCCACACGACGCGACGTTCAACGGCGACGATCGCTCCGTAGAGCACTAGCCCCTCGAGGAGGAGGACGAGTAGCGCCGCGAGCATGGTATCTGTCTGGAGGTTCTCGAGCGCGATCAGGATCAACGCGCCGAGGCCGTCGGTCGAGACGACCCACTCGGCGATGACAGCACCGACGACTGCCAGCGTCGCCGACTGCTTCACCCCCGCGAAGGCATCCGGGAGCGCGTGCGGGAGGCGGAGGTGGACGAACGTCGCGAGCGGACCGGCGTCGATCGACGCAAGCAGGTCGAGGTAGCCCGTCGGGACGCTGTCGAGTCCGGCGACCGTACTCACGACCATCGGGAAGAACGCGATGAGCGCCACGAACACGACTCCCGTCGTGGGCCCCGTTCCGAGATAGATGAGCAACACCGGCGCGATGGCGATCTTCGGCAGGACGCGAGCGGCCACCAGGTACGGGACCAGGGTCCGACGCAGCAGGGGGATGTGGGCGATAAGCACCGCCAGTGTGGCTCCGCTCAGTATCCCGATCCCCCCGCCGACGAGGATGCGCTGGAGCGTGATCCACGCGTTCACCGCGTACAGCCTCGGGTCGGCGGCGAGTCGCGCGGTGACGCTTACGGGTGACGGAAGGAGATACGACGGAAGCGCGAACGCCGTAGCCGCGAGCCACCACAGCAGAACGCCGACGCCGAGCGCGACGGTGGGGAGCACCAGTCCGGCCGCGGGAACGCGCTCAGCGGCGTTCATCGGTCGTCTATGAGCGCGGAACGGACGGTCGCCACCTGATCCCGAAACGCGGCCGATTCGACCACCGACCGGTCGCGCGGCCGGGGGAGGTCAACGTCGAACGTCCTAACGATGCGACCCGGTGAGCCGCGAACGACCACACATCGGTCACCCAGGAGAATCGCCTCGGGGACGCTGTGCGTCACGAACACGACCGTCTTCGTTTCCTCGCGCCAGATCCGACTGACCTCGAGACCCATCGTCTCCCTGGTGAGTTCGTCGAGCTCGCCGAACGGCTCGTCCATCAACAACACCTCCGCACCGAGGTGGAGCGCGCGGGCGATGGCGACCCGCTGGCGCATCCCTCCCGACAACGTCGCCGGGCGGGCGTCCTCGACTCCGGCGAGTCCGACCCGGTCGAGTAACTCACGAGCGTCGGCCGGTTCCGGTGACTTTCCAGCCAGTCGCCGGAGGAAGGTGACGTTCTCGAGCGCGGTCTTCCACGGGAGAAGCGTGTGCCGTTGGAACACGAACCCGACGTTGCCTCGGCGCTGGGCCCGCTCGGGTGGCTCCCCCGCGACCTGAACCTCACCGCCGGTCGGCCGTTCCAGCCCGCCGATCGTCCGGAGGAGCGTCGTCTTCCCGCACCCCGACGGCCCGATTACCGTGACGAACTGACCGGTGTCGACGTCGAGCGTGATGCCCTCGATCGCGGTCATCTCCCCGTACGCGACCGCGAGGTCCTCGACCGAGATCATGCGGCGCTGAGGAGTTCGGCGTGCCGAAGCGCCATGGCGAGTCGCTGCCACTCCTCGGCACTGTGCCACCCCCACCCGTGATCCTCGACGGCTTTACTCGCCCCGAACTCGTCGACGGCGTCCGCGAGGTCCCGACGGCCACGCTCGACGGCGTCCGCGTCCGATCCTACGACCGCCCTGACGGCGTCAGCCGGCGACGTGACGGCCGTCTCATATCCCACGAGCGTGCCGGCGAGGAATCGCTCCAGGGATTCCGAACGCTCCCGTACCGTTCCCGCCGTCGTCACCAGCGTCGGGCCGTATATCGGGAAGTGGTCGGCGATCGGGAGGACGTCGACGGTCGCCCCGTCGGCTTCGAGGGATCGTGGATCGGCGAACGTTCCGGTAACAACGTCCGCACGTCGGGAGCGAAGCGCCGCCCGCTCCTCGCCGTCGACGTCGACGACGGTCGTGTCGTCGAGCAGTCCCGACTGCGAGAGGAAGAGCCGGACCAGTAGTCCGGTCTCGGCGTCCGCCGGCATCCCGATACGACGCCCGCGTAATCGTTCGATGCTGTCGAGCGGGTCCCCGAATACGTCCCGCGTCGTGTAGAGCACCGCCATCGCCCGCTGGAACAGCGGTGCGAGCGGGACGAGCGGTGCGCCGTCCTCGAGCGCGCGGACGGTCGTCGCGGCGCCCGCGACCACCACGTCGGCCTCGCCGACGAGCATCGCTTCGAGCGCCCGTCCGGAGCCCTCGAACGACTGGAACCGGATGGGGAGTCCCCAGTTCTCGTACTCGTTTCGCTCGTGGGCGGCGAACAACGGCGCGTGGAGGACGTTCGGACGCCAGTTCAGCCCGACCGTGAGAGGATCGTAGTCCCCTGAACCCCCTGACCCGTTTCTGCCCCGCACTCGGTCGGTCATCGTCTCGGCGACCGCCAGCGCGCGGCTGAGGAGTTCGGTCGCGTGAGTGGCGTACGCGCGCCGAACCGATTCGGACACGTCGGTACGCGGTCGCCACGCCTTCGGTGGACGACCGCGCGTCTCTCGTTGGACGGTCGACTCGGAGACGAGGTCCCGCTCCAAGAGGGTGTTCAGGGCCGTCGATACCACGCTCCGACTATCTCCCGTTCCGAGTCGGATCTCGAGGCGGGTCGCCGGCTCGGCGGTGAATGCCGGTAGCTGTTCGCGAAGGAGCAAATAAGCGAGGACGCGCGCCGTTCCCCCGCCAAGCCCTAGCGACAGGCGCTCGACTAATTTGCGGTCCTCCGCCGCGAGCACCGGACACTCACGTATCTGCATCGACCGATGCTTGCGACCCAGAGGCAAATATCTTACCGACGAACGCGTACGCCCGGATAGCCCGACGCCCTCTCGAAGAGTACCTGGCAGGTCGTGCGAATCGATGCACCGTCGACGGGTAGGCCGGTCGTAGTCCTCCGAAACGCTCGAACGGGACCCGACGATAGAGGATCTCTACCGTGGATAGACGGCCGTACCTGCCGTTCGTGTCGCCTGCTCTCGCAGGCCGTCCCGTTTCCACGTCGGCGCACCAAATGCGCGCGATGAACGAAACCGATCCCACGGTCTACGTCGACAAGTGTACGCAGTGCGAGACGTACGTCCTCACAGACTCCTCGGCCGACCTCGCGCGTCGCATGAACGCCCACGAACTGGCGTGCCACGGCCGAACTCAGCCGACGCGCGCCGACCACGGTAGCAGAAACTACCAGTAACTGATCGCGACGCGATTCCAGAGGACTTCTTACGGACGAACTCGTCGGGGAGGGCGCGCGTCTCGGCGATCGTCTACGTGACCGCTTACACGGCGACTGGTATAATGCTAGAGGGGTCACTTCCAGAACTTCCAGAAGTAGAGTCGATCGAGTAGCGATCTCCTCTTACCAAACACTCGCTCCAATCTGTTGATACTGTGATAGTAAGGGCAGCATCATCAGGATACGTCGTAACGGGTTCCAACGGAAACGTGGTGTCTCTCACAGGAGAAGTAGGCGACGTACTCTCACGTTTCGATGCCGACCCGCAATACGAGCGAGTTCACGAGAGGACCGTGACTCCAAAGGATATTCAGTTACGCCGCCTGTGGATTCCATAGCGCCGAATACGACCGGAGAGGTATCGGAACACTTAACCATAGTTTAGGCTTGCCTAAATCTATGGGTTACGACGCCGAACCTCGTGGATCACCGACGCGCCGAGAGTTCGCAAAATACGGTGGCGCGGTCATCGGCGGGGGGCTACTCGCAGGCTGTACGGGACAGGACGAGTCGGGATCGACAGGCGGACCCGATCCAGCGGATACAAAGACGGGTGCCGCATCCCAGGATACGGCCACGGAGAACTCGTATTCCGTCACCATGTCTCCGGTCGGGACGCTGGAGTTCGAGCGTCCGCCGAAGGATCTCTTCGTCGTCTTCCAGCACTTTGCAGACATGGCCACTGCACTCGGGTTCGGTGACCTGGTCCAGGAGACATGGTATGCTACGATGACCAGAGATACGCTAGGGACGTTCTGCGGGGAACTGGACGTCACCACCCCCGACTGGGATGCTGTTGAATCGTTGCGATCATGGCCGCCAATGACGAAAGAACGGTTGTACGAACTCGATCGCGACATCCACCTGGTGGATCCCGTGTATCTCACCACGACGAAGGGCTGGGAGCAAGCCGACATCGATGAAATCAGCCAGAACGTCGGCCCGTGGTTCGGCAATACCTACAGCGGCTCCCATGGCACTCCCCCGAAGGCGCACCAGGAAACGTACGAGTACTATACGCTGTGGGAGATCTTCGAGAGGTTCGCTCAGATCTTCCGGGAGCAGGAACGATACGAGGCACTCGTGGACCTGCACACCGAGGTGATCGAGGAGATAGAGAGCAACCTCCCCCCGAAGAGCGAACGACCGACGGTTACGCGGCTTAACTTCACCAATGATACCTTCTATGCGTATCACCTCAACGACCCCGGCTTCTGGTTGGCTGACTCCCGCCCGTTCGAATTAAACGACGTGTTCGCCGACCGAGAGTGGGACGGCCTCTGGTCGTCGTTTGGATACGAGGAGATGCTCGAAGCCGATCCGGACGTCATCTTGAACCTCTGGGGAATGACGGAAGAATATCCCGTCGGCCAAGCCCGTGAGACGATCAAGAGTCATTCCGTCGGAAAGAACCTCTCTGCGATCAAGAACGATCGGTTCTACCCGCACGGAATTCGGTATCAGGGTCCGATCATGAACCTCTTCCAGATGGAAATGATCGGCAAACAGGTCTACCCGGAGCAGTTCGGAGAATGGCCGGAGTATCGAGCGGGCGACCCCTACCCGGATTTCCCCGAGGAACGACAGTTGTTCGATCGCGAGCGACTCTCGAATATCATCAACGGGGATCTCTAACCCACAGAGACACTGTCTCGTCGCGTAGTTCGAGAAGCGAGCAAGTCGTCGAATAGCAGTACTGGATGGGTCGAGTCACGGCTTCGCCCGCAGAGGAATTCGCACGGTGGGATCCCGACGTTGGCCCGTTCGTCGGTCGGACAGGTGACGTTCGGCTACGTCCCCCTCAAACTCGATGACGAACTCGTTCGAATTATCTAGTGAGATTAGGCGTCGAGATGTAGCACCAACCTAATCTATTATACGACCCATAGAATGGACCTCTCGTTTCAGAGAGAAAGGATAGACGTCCCCCCGTTATCGGGCCTAGACCGGCGCGTACGACGCTTCGGCGAGGACGATCCCGTCGTCGTTGGCGACGAGCACCGTGTCCGGGTTGCTGTTGTTCAGCACCGGGCCACCGAAGTCGGCATAGAGCGTCGATTCGGTGTCCTCGCCGCTCCCGTTCCGGACCGTAACCGTCTGGCCCGCGTCGAGAGTGAAGTCACCGAACGTGTAGTTCTGGCTCCCTGCTTCGAAGCTGAGGATGAACCCCGTGAAGTCGATCGCAGCGTCGCCCGTATTTTTGACCGTCACGAACTCGTTGTTGAGATCGCCGTTCTGGTCCGGGTTGATCTCGGTGATCTCGACGGCCGACTGTTCGGGTCGGGCGGGGCGGTCGGACGCCAGGTTCGCACCGGGATCGCCGGCGTCGGTCGTGAACGTGGCGATCGTACGTACAGCGGCCTCGGACTTCTCGACGGTCGAGACGGCCCGATAGTCGGTCTGCCACTGCTCCGGCGTGATCGTACAGCGGACGTAGCCCCGGCTGTCGTTGAAGAAGCGCTGCCAGGGTTCACCGAGCGACGGCCCGTACTGGGTGATCCCGGATCCATCGCCGAACGAGGAGAGCGAGGTGCAGACGTACTCGGTGCCGACCGTCTCGGAGTCAGGGTCCGAAAAGTCGGCTTTGAGGTTGTACGCGTAGTTGCGGTGGACATCGCCGGTGATGACGACCGGGTTCAGGTCCGAATCAGCGGCCATGACATCGAGCAGTCGCTCCCGGTCGGCCCGGTATCCGTCCCACTTATCACCGCCACCGAAGTTCCGCACGTCCGGGTTCGGGTTCTCGTCGGTCGCGGCGAACGGAACCTGCTGCGCGAGGACGTTCCATCGGGACGTGGAGTCGTTCAACCCGTCGACCAGCCAGTTCTCCTGTTCGTCGCCGAGAATGGTCCGCCCCGGATCGTCAGCTTCCTCGGCGGAATCGACCTGGTCGTCGCGGTACTGCCGAGTGTCGAGGACGTTGAACTCGGCCAAGTCGCCGAACGTGAAGCGCCGATAGAGCGGCAGGTTCGGGCCGTCGGGCATCCGCGAGGGACGCAGCGGCTGGTGTTCGAAATACGCCTGGTAGGCGTTCGCCCGGCGTTCGAGGAACTCCTGCGTCGGGGCGTTGTTCTCGGAGGTCGCGTCGGCGTAGTTGTTTTCGACCTCGTGGTCGTCCCACGTCACGAGCCAGGGGAACGCGGCGTGGGCGTTCTGGAGGTTCGAATCCGTTTTGTACTGCGCCTGTCGAATTCGGTAGTCACTCAGCGTCTCGATCTCGCGGGACGGCTCGTGACCGCGGTCGAGCGAGCCCTGTGACCCTCCTTCGTAGATGTAGTCACCCAGTTGGATCGCCAGATCGAGGTCCTCGTCCGCGAGGTGGTCGTGTGCGGTGTAGTACCCCGACGGGTAGTGCTGACAGGAGGTGAAGGCGAACCTGAGTTCGTCGACGTCAGCTCCCTCCGCGGGAGCCGTTTTGGTTCTCCCGACCGGGCTTCGGTCGGGACCGACGCGGAACTGATAGTAGTACTCCGTGTCGGCCTCCAATCCCTTGACGTCGATATGGACGGAGTGGGCGTATTCAGGACGCGCCTTCGCGGTGCCCCTCCCAACGATATCGTCCATGTCCTCGTCGGTCGCGATCTCCCACTGCACCGGCACCTGGCGGTCGGGCATTCCACCGGTTTCGGCGAGCGGGTCGGGCGCGAGGCGAGTCCACAGGACGACGGAATCCGGTAGCGGATCACCAGAGGCGACGCCGAGAGTGAACGGATCGCCTGTGAGTGGGCCCCGGCCGTCGTTCTCCGCGGCGGCACCGACTCCGGTGCTCGATGCGCCGATACCGGCGACCGTCGCGGTCGTGACTGCCTTTCGAAGGAATTCGCGTCGGGTGCTGTCGAGTGGGTGGGCTGAGTTGTCTTCCACACCTCACCGCCTGGTAGCCGACACGATAATTCCATATATTTCTAGTATGTATTAATATGGTTGATAAGGAGAAATAGGTACGGTCAGGTAGTAGAAAGACTCCCGTTGGAGCGAATTGTATCAATGCTTGAAAATAGAGTTCATGGGTATTCACGACCCGAAACACGATACCACCGATAGCCCCTCGAATCGCCGCCGCTCAGATTTATCTACCCCATCGAGAAACCACCACGCAGGAATGTACTCACCTTCGACGTACGACCACTACCGTCCGATCGACGCCGACTATCGAGAGGGAACATACCGCGTCGTCGGTACGACCAACGAAGCAGTGACGCTGCTTCGAGTCGGCAATGCCGAAGGGCAGCGGGCCAACACTGGTGAAGTCATCACCGTCAGCGTCGACGAGTTCGACCGGTTCGAACCGGCCGAGAATCCGGATGGGAACCGCCCGCTTGGAGCGACTGTCGCGTCCGCACTGGAGATGAGCTACTGGTCGCTCCGAGTGCTGATTGAGCAATCGATCTCGCATCCGTTTCCCGCGATGATCGCCGTGGCGTTCGTGCTGATCGGATCGTTCGGAGAGCATCTCATCCCGGTTCCAGAGGTCGTGCAGGGAGTTCTGATCGTTATCGGCGGTCTCGGTCTCGCGTACGTCGGAAGCGGCCGTTTGTGAATCACCACCGCGGGGATCGAGATCATCTCACGGAGTGTGGCGTCAAGCGTGCTGACGCGAGAGTGCATATCGAGGAGTCATTTCGTCGATTGGCGTTCGTCGACCACAGCACCTATTGAGACAACGTGTGTTAAGACAGTACACGATGCAAGTCGCAGTTATCGGTGCGAACGGTGGAATCGGCCGCGAACTGGTTTCCCGACTTGCGGACGCTGGACACGACCCTATCGGGGTCGTGCGGGACGAATCACAGTTCGATACCGTCCGCGAACGCGGCGGCGAACCACGGTTGGGCGATCTCGAAGGGGAGTTCGCGCCGGCACTCCGGGGAGCCGACGCCGTCGTGTTCACGGCCGGCTCCGGCGGGGATACCGGCTGGGACGAGACGCTTCTGATCGACCTCTGGGGAGCGCGACGGAGTATCGACGCGTGCGTCGAGCACGGCATCGACCGGTTCGTTATAATCAGTGCGTACAGCGCGAGCGAACCGCTGGCCGAACCGGAAGCACTCCGCCCATATCGGGTGGCGAAGCGATGTGCCGACGACTATCTCGAACGGTCCCCGCTCGATGCCACGATTCTTCGACCGACGACGCTCACTGACGAAGCGGGGACAGGACACGTTTCGGCGGCCTTCGACTACCGCGGCGAGGATGGGGATGCGATTCCGCGCGCCGATGTCGCCCAGACGGTCGTCGCCTGTCTCGCAAACGAGGAGACGGTCGGCGAAACGATCAGACTCTTCGGCGGCGACACCCCCATCGAAAACGCGATCCGTCCTACCGACTGATCGTACCAGTCTCTGTATCAGTCTCCTGGCGATTCGTCCTAACCAGCTGTCCGGCGTGCTGCGTATGCGTCCTCCGTTCAGCAGCTCGTTTGATGCGTATTACCGAGTAGAGGGTTGAGCACGGGTTTTGCGGTCGTCCGTTACATCGATCGCTACCGATCTCATAACGAGTTCCGATGAATACCGGTCTCTCAAAGAGTCGAACGGAATCACCGCGCGCTCCTGCTCGATCCATCTCTCGTGAGCATCGAGAGCTAGTACTCGAAACTCTAGAGTTTCCCACGCAAACATCGTCCAGTTCTGGGATAGCGGAAAGACACTGATCGGGGACGGGTTGATCACTTTCGCCCCACTCATGGCTCGGGTATATGCTCTCAGGAGGTGTGAGAGCAGTGAGGAGATGGAGAGCTATGAGCAACCGTACTCACGTGGAAGAGCCAGTGGAGGTGAGCGAATGAGTGGACGGGAACCACCGCGACACGCTGCTGATCCTGGGACACCACAACATCCTGCAGAGACGACGTCGGTCGAAGCGAGAGAAGATGATCCGTCGTCGTCACTCACTGCCGATCGCGACCGAACTCGTGAGAAGGCTAACGACAAACTGGACCTCGCGATCGAAACCAACGGTCTGACCAAAGCGTTCGGAGACACGCGCGCCGTGGACGGCGTCGACCTTCGGATCCCCCGAGGCTCCGTGTACGGACTCCTGGGGCCTAACGGTGCCGGCAAGACCACGACGATTCGGATGCTCGCGACGTTGCTCCGCCCGGACGCGGGTACCGCCACCGTCCTCGGCCACGACGTCGTCCGGGACGCGGCCGACGTTCGCGCCACGGTGAGTCTCACGGGCCAGTACGCCTCGGTCGACGAGGACCTCACCGGACGTGAGAACCTCGTCCTCGTGGGACGCCTCCTCGGGTTCTCCTGGCGCAACGCGACGAACCGCGCCGACGAACTACTCACGGCCTTCGGCCTCGACGACGCTGCGACGCGCCAGGTCCGGACGTACTCCGGTGGTATGCGGCGGCGACTCGACGTCGCCGCGAGCCTCGTCGTCACGCCGGACGTGCTGTTTCTCGACGAACCGACGACGGGTCTCGACCCGCGCAGCCGAAATCAGGTCTGGGCCATCATCCGGGCCATCGCCGCCGAGGGAACCACCGTACTCCTTACGACGCAGTACCTCGACGAGGCCGACCGCCTCGCCGATCGCCTCGCCGTCATCGACGACGGGCGCGTGATCGCCGAGGGCACGAGCCGTGAGCTGAAAGCCGCCGTGGGTGCCAGTACCCTCCATATTCGACTCCGAGACCCTGGCCGTCGCGAGGAGGCCGAAGCTCTCCTGCGGGACCTCCTCGGGGTGCCGGTCCACAACGGAACCGACCGGGATGCCCTCTCGGCGAGCGTTCCGCACAACGGGGACGTGGCAGTAGTGCTGACGGCGCTCGCGGACGCCGGTGTACACGTCGATGAATTCTCGCTCGGGCAGGCGAGCCTCGACGAGGTCTTCCTGGCACTCACGGGGCAACCCGTCGAGGAGACGGGCGAGGAGGTGGTTGCATGAGCGACGGGACCACTCCCTCGACCACCGTCGCGGAGGAGGACCTCGGCGATGTTTTCTCCCGGATCGAACGACCACCTCGTTCGGGACCGGTCTCCGCCTCGATCACTCTCGGGTGGCGAGCGCTCCTGAAGATCAAGCACGTGCCGTTCCAGCTCTTCGACGTCACGGCGTTCCCGCTCATGTCCACGTTGCTGTTCACGTTCCTGTTCGGGGGCGCTCTCGCGGGGTCCCCACAGCAGTACATCCAATTCCTGCTACCGGGAATCCTCGTACAGGCGATCGTCTTCATCACCGTCTACACGGGCGTCGGTCTCAACACGGACATCGACGAGGGCCTGTTCGACCGGTTCCAGTCGCTCCCGATCTGGCAGCCCGCGCCGCTGGTCGGAGCGCTCCTCGGCGACGTGCTGCGATACTCGATGGCGGCGATCATGGTCGTCGGGCTCGGTGTCGTCCTTGGCTTCCGCCCCGGGGCTGGCATCGTGGGCGTGCTCGGTGCGCTCGCGCTGGTGCTCGTCTTCGCGTTCAGCCTCTCGTGGATCTGGATCGTCGTCGGCCTCCTCGTCGACACACCAGAATCCGTCATGACGACGAGCTTCCTCCTGCTCTTCCCGCTCACGTTCGTGAGCAACATCTTCGTCGACCCGGCGACCATGCCGACGTGGCTCCAGACCGTGGTCGGCGTCAATCCCGTCACGCACCTCGTCGACGCCACTCGCGGCCTCATGCACGGCGGCGTCGCCCTCGCGGACGTGACGTGGGTACTCATCGCCTCTGCGGTCATCGTCGTCGTGTTCGCACCGTTGTCACTCCATCTGTACCACAAGGAACGATAAAAACGCAGGTGCTCCTTGTACACTGTTCCCCGTAGAGATCTCATCTGCAATTGTCCTCGCGACGGCGTGTGATTTCCAGAGCTTCCAGATACCGCCACACGAGTCCGACACGACCGCGCTCGAACGGCTGGTTAGCGGCAGGGAATCGGGGTTGAGCAAGCAATTTCGGCCGCCAGCGAAAAGCCACGGTGACAGGGTTTCGAGATACGTTTCCACGGCCTTGGTGGAACCCTCTGCAGCTGATACGAATCGTGTGCAAGATACAGAGGGCGTCTCGGTCACCGCGGATGATCCAACTCCACGGGAGGACGAGTTAGACCGTGTGAGATGGCGACGTTCGCGAGACTGGCCGTTCTCGGACTCGGGACTGACGCCGAACTCGACTACGACTGCTGTAGGAGTCCGTCCGCCGATCCGGTATAGCTCGGACGGGGCTGCTGCTGCCGCGCCGTCGACGTCAGGTGGTCGACGACGTACTTTGCATCCCTGCCGACGCCGGTGAACAGTCCCGACGTCATCGCGTACAGGAAGAATAGGCCGACGAAGTACAGTCCTGGCTCGTTCGGGACGACGCCGCGCACGTGGACGGGCTCCTTGGGCCGTTCCTTCCCGTCGAAGATCGGGAGGTCGATCCACGAAAAGTCAGGGCGGAAGCCAGTACACCAGATGACGTTCATGACGTCGAGAACGTCGTCATCCCCGACGACGGGGCGACCGTCGCGAACGCCGGTCGTGCGAGGCACCCGCTCGACGCCGGCCGCGGCCAAGTCGCTCGGCTTCGTGCGCACCAGCGGGCCGCCCTGTGCGAGTACCTTCGGGCGGATACGGCGCCCGATCGGCGTCCCCGTCGTGAAGATCCGGTGGAAGAGCACGCGCATCACGAACGGGACCCCAAGGTGACGGCCGACCCACGAGTCGATGCGGAACGGCACGTGGCCGACGTCCCGGCCCGACAGCCACGTCTCGTGTCCGTCGGCGACAGGGCGAGACGCGGAGCGTCTCGCTTGCAGCCGGCGCAAAGCGCCGGCGACGTCGAGGGCGATCTCGGCACCGGAGTTGCCCGCCCCGACGACGAGCACGTCGCCGTCCTGGAGCTGATCCGGGTTGCGGTAGCCGCTCGTGTGCAGCTGGATGACGTCGTCGGAGAGCTCCGACGCGAAATCCGGAATCTTCGGGACCTGATAGCTCGCCATCGCCACCACGACGTTGTCCGCCTCGAACCGCCGATCGCCGGCGCTCACGAGGAAGCCATCGCCGCTCCGTTCTAGCCCGTCCACACGCACGCCGAGTTCGACGGGCAGGTCGAACCGCTGGGCGTAGGTCTCCAAGTAGTCGGCCACCTCGTCCTTCGTGGGGAAGGCGTACGGCGAGCCCGGAAGGTCCATCCCTGGCAGGCTCGAGTAGCGAGCGGGCGTGAACACTCGGAGGGAGTCCCAGCGGGCCCGCCATGCGTCGCCGACGCGGTCGCCCGCGTCGAGGATGACGAAGTCCTGGTCGTGCTGCTGTAGGTAGTACCCGGTCGCCAGTCCGGCCTGGCCGCCGCCGATGACGACGGTGTTGTGTCGTTCGGTCATGGTTCGTCTCTCGGTAAACGTACGCGCCGGAGGGAAGTGATGATGCCGCGTGCAGGATTTCACGCCCTGAAATCCCGGGTAGGCCAGATGCTTGCTACGTGAGAGGCTCGGCTGACGGTTTGCCAGTCCGATGGCGGCGGTCGTCGCCAGGGGTGTTACGACGGTGCACGGGATTCGAAGGCCGTGGGGTCTACCGGTGTCGCCTCCGCGCGAACCTGCTCGAAGACCGAGAGAGCCCAGTCACGGGCCTCCGGGGCGTCGGTGTCGATGACCGCCACGAGCGCCCCGGTCGCAGTGTCGTGGCAGCAGATGCCAGCCCGGTCGTCCACGATGCCGAGGCCGCAGCGGTCGCCGTCGGGGAGGTGGTCGTGGACGAGGACGGTCGCGTTCTCGCAGGCGGCGACCTCCATGATCCGGTCCGGATTCCAGGCGAACGTTCCCTCCAGGGCCTCGGGCGTGAACACGTACTCGAACGTCATTCCCTCGAGGACCGCGCCGCAGGCCGTCTCGAGGTTGCTCGACTTGTAGACAATGTTGTCGAACCCGCGCAACGACGAGGTCGACGCGATGAGCTGGCCGAGCCGCTCGACAGGCTCGTAGGGATACCCTGGCCCGGGGTAGGAGACCACCGCGTCGGCGAAGAGGTCGACGGAGAAGCCCGGCATCTCGACCGGCAGCCACTGCCAGACGTCGCGGAGCTTCTCTTCGATTTCCATTGCGTCCCGGAGAGCCAGAAATCGGTCGGTGACGTACTCGCCGAGGGGGGTCAGCCCGTAGGTGGGGCCGTCCCTGACGAGCCACCGCCGCTCTTCGAAGTCGGCGAGCACCCGTCCGACGGTCGGCGAGGAGGCCCCGGTGGCCTCACACAGCTCTCGACGATCGGTCGGTCCGTCGCGCAACGTTTCGAGGACGCCGACGCGGTGGGCCGACGTGGCCAGAAACTGGATGTTGTCGATTCCCACAGTCATATTGCGGTGTAGGGAGGCGAGGAGCTTAGCGTTTCTACCGTGGGAATAGACGGGAGTCAATAGTGCAGATCCATCCGATCAGACTGATAGAACAGGCCTACTGAGTTCGAGGGGGCATCCCCACCACAGAGATTGGCGAAACGGTTCGATCAGTCACCTCGCCAGTGGAGATCGGTAGCCCAGGGGCGTCAATCCGGACCGCGGGAGAGATACTGACGCGTCGATCCTTCTCAAGGTCCTGGGCCCGACGCACCCCAATTAAGCAAATGCTTAAGTAAGCTGCCCGCAATAGTTTAGAAGATGCTTAAGCATCCTGACGTTGATCTGGACGCGGTCTTCGCCGCCCTCTCCCACCCCACCCGGCGCTCGATCATCGAGCAGCTCGCCGAGGGTGAACAGAGCGTGAGTGAACTGGCCGAACCTCACGACGTCAGCCTGTCGGCGATCAGCCAACACCTGCGCGTGCTGGAGGACGCCGGACTGCTCCGACAGACCCACGAAGGCCGAGTGCGCAGGTGCGCGCTCCAGGGCAAGCCCCTGTCCGAAGCCTTCTCCTGGATCGTCCAGTACCGGATCTTCTGGGAGGACACACTGGAGGCCATCGCCCAACAAGTCGAAGAAGACGATCAGTCATGAGCAACCAAACAGACGAACTGGAAACGGGAAGCATCGAAGTGAGCCGCGTAATCGATGCGCCGGCCGAGCGCATCTACAACGCGTTTCTGGACGCAGACGCCCTGGCGAAGTTCTCCCCACCGGCCGGTTACACCGCCACGTACGACCACGCCGACGGCGAGGTCGGTGGAACGTACCGCGGGACCTTCACCTCGCTCGACAAGAGCGACGAGCACAGTTTCGGTGGCGAGTACGTGGAACTGGTGCCCCACGAGCGCATCGTCCAGACAGACAAATTCGAGACGGATGCTCCCGAGATGCAGAGCGAGATGACCGTAACCATCACCCTCGAGGAGGTCGAGGGGGGACCGAGGTGACCGTGCGGCAAGAGGGTATCCCCAAGCCGATCCCCGAAGAGGACGCCGCGACGGGCTGGGGCATGTCCCTGGAGAACCTCGCCCGGCTGGTGGAGGTCCCGAAGGCGGAGTAAGGCGGTCGGTGCCGCCCGGGCCGCGGGCTTCACGCCGCAGCTCCGTTGCTGACCGGCAGCCCACACCCATCCCTATCAAGAATCACGTTCGTGATGGTTCACCGATAAGGTGTCAGGAAGAGCGTGCGAGATGCAGAGGAACTATTTCGAAGACTGTGTGGTCGGCGAAACGTTCGAGTTCGGCGACTGTATGGCATCGAAAGACGATATTATCGCGTTTGCTCGGCAGTTCGACCCGCAACCATTCCACGTCGATGAGGCTGAAGCAGAAGAATCCCAACCGCTGATAAACAGCGCGTGCTGAATCGAGCGTATTTGTGCAGCAAACGCTTGCGCTTCTCGCGGCCAATCCAGAATGAACCAGTCGCTAGGCAGGATAGCCCACTCCTCACATTCACGGGGAGACGATACGTTGCGTTCGCTACGCTGAGCGATCGACAGGCCGATCACCATCGAGGTTCTCTCCGCCCCTCGACCAACGATCTCCTACAACAGAGAGTCGCTCTTCTCCGATCGCTGCTGTCGGGAGAGGAGCCGGTCTCTATCGACATCATACCGGATCGCCTCGAAGATCTGCTCGTGAAGCGTTTCGATCGGCAATTCTGCGCGGAAGGACAGCCATCCATCGGTTGCACATTCGTCGAACAGTTCGATTACGGTGGCGTAGTACATCCGACCGACCGCTCGATCGTCAGTTCCCATCCGTGTCTGGACCGTGGTGAGGTCAGCGTCCAGGTAAATCATCCGCCACGGTTGGGGAAGGAGACCGGAAAGGAGGGGACTTACCGACCCGTACACGTCGTAGAAGAACTGGTGGTAGTACCGGTCGAACACCACGACTTGATTCCTATTGCGAAATCGGACGGAGACGATCCCGATCGTGAGTAGCGCGAACCAAACGCCAAACAACCCGAACAGTGCCCGTCGAACCGAGTAGAATGGGCCACACGTCCCCGGATCTCGTGTACGCGTTGTCCGTGGACCGAGGCGTCTCCGGAGTCGGTCTGCACAGGGGATGTTGTCGGACAGATAGTATAGCGCATGAACGTACTGCGCGTCGTAGCCGGCCGCTTGCAGGCGCTCGACGAGGAGTTGTGCCTGTGTGGTTTTCCCGCTTCCATCCGGCCCGACGAGGGCAATCGTGCGTGCGAGCTGTAGCATTCGGTGGTAGACCCGGTGGACGTTCGCCCCGAACACGCAAAGCCCTTCCCACACATCCGAGGTTGCCCCAGTGGACACGTGCGCTCACAGTTTGTGGCGATTCGACACCAATTCTATAAAATATAATACATCAGTGTAGAAATATGGATAGTCGACAGAAGTGGGATCGACCCACGTGCCTGTGAATCTCGAGGGGAATGCAGAGCGGCGAACGACACGGTAAACCAGTTTACTCCTGCGCCGTTACTCGATTCAATCGGAGAGAGCAAACAGGCTTAATAGCCAAACGCTCCGTTAGTTAGATATGACGTGGTCCAACCAAGAGTGGTGGCCGGATCTACTCCGACTCGACGTCCTCGACGATAACACTGCGGACACAAACCCGTACGGCGGGGACTTCGACTACGCCGAAGAGTTCCAGAAGCTCGACCTCGAGGCCGTGAAGGCGGACATCGAGGCGGTGATGACGGACTCACAGGAGTGGTGGCCCGCCGACTATGGTCACTACGGCCCATTGTTCATCCGGATGGCGTGGCACAGCGCCGGGACGTACCGCACCAGCGACGGCCGCGCCGGCGCGTCCGGCGGCCTCCAGCGCCTCCCGCCGGAGAGCAGCTGGCCGGACAACGTCAACCTCGATAAGGCTCGTCGACTGCTCCAGCCGGTCAAACGGAAGTACGGCCGGAAGCTCTCGTGGGGCGATCTGATCGTCCTGGCCGGGAACGTCGCCCTGGAGTCGATGGGCTTCGAGACGGTCGGCTTCGCCGGCGGGCGCGAGGACGCGTTCAAGTCCAACGAGGCCGTCGAGTGGGGGCCCGAGACGGAGTGGGAGACGACCTCACCCGAACGCTTCGAGGACGGCGAGGTCGGCAATCTCAAAGACCCGCTCGGGAACACCGTGATGGGGCTCATCTACGTGAATCCCGAGGGACCGTACGGCGAACCGGACGTCGAAGGATCCGCGAAGAACATCCGCGAGGAGTTCAGCCGGATGGCGATGAACGACGAGGAGACGGTCGCGCTCATCGCCGGCGGCCACACCTTCGGGAAGGTCCACGGTGCGGACGAGCCCGACGAGCACGTCGGCCCCGAACCCGAGGCAGCACCCCTCGAGGACCAGGGCCTCGGCTGGGCGCAGGAGCACGGCGACAAGATCGGCGGTCTCGAAGCCATCACGAGCGGTATCGAGGGCCCCTGGAACGCCACGCCGACCCAGTGGAACATGGGGTACGTCGACAACTTGCTAGAGCACGATTGGACCTCGGTCAAGGGCCCCGGCGGTGCCTGGCAGTGGCGGCCGGTCGGCGACGAAGACATCGACTACGCGCCGGGAGCGCAGGAGCCATCGGAGACGGAGCAGCCGATGATGCTCACGACGGACATCGCCCTCAAACACGACGACGACTACCGGGAGATCCTGGAGCGCTTCCAGGAGACTCCCGACGAGTTCCGGGAGGCCTTCGCGAAGGCGTGGTACAAGCTGATCCACCGCGACATGGGCCCGCCCGAGCGATTCCTCGGCCCGGAAGTTCCGGACGAGGAGATGCTATGGCAGGACCCCGTCCCCGACGCCGACTACGACCTGATCGGGGACGAGGAGATCGCCGCGCTCAAAGAGGAGATCCTCGCGTCGGACCTGTCCGTCTCCGACCTGGTCAAGACCGCCTGGGCGGCGGCCTCGACGTACCGCGACAGCGACAAGCGCGGCGGCGCGAACGGCGCGCGCATCCGCCTCGAACCCCAGCGGAACTGGGAGGTGAACGAACCCGAGCAGCTGGCGATCGCG
The DNA here is from genome assembly GCF_024228315.1 of Halomarina pelagica. Lineage (NCBI taxonomy): Archaea > Methanobacteriati > Methanobacteriota > Halobacteria > Halobacteriales > Natronomonadaceae > Halomarina > Halomarina pelagica. The sequence continues at coordinate 7,701 of NZ_CP100456.1, read as the reverse complement.
CTGGAGACCCTGGAAGGGATCCAGGAGGACTTCAATAGTTCGCGGGATGACGACGTGCGCGTGTCGCTTGCCGACCTCATCGTACTTGGTGGCAACGCAGCTATCGAACAGGCAGCCGCTGAGGCCGGCTACCACGTGGACGTGCCGTTCGAACCGGGCCGGACGGATGCCTCGCAGGAGCAGACCGACGTCGAGTCCTTCGAGGTGCTTGAACCGAAGGTCGACGGGTTCCGGAACTACCTCGGTGGCGAGTACGACGACCTCTACGACTCCCCGGAAGAGCGGATGGTCGACAAGGCGGAACTACTGAACCTGTCTGTTCCCGAGATGACGGTGCTCGTCGGCGGGATGCGCACGCTAGGCGCGACCTACGGGGACTCTGACCGCGGTGTCTTCACCGACGACCCCGGCACGCTCTCGAACGACTTCTTCGTGAACCTGCTCGATATGAACTACGAGTGGGAGCCAGTCGACGAAGAGAGAGCAGTCTTCGAGGTCCGCGACCGCGACACCGGCGAACTGGAGTGGGAGGCTACCCGCCTCGATCTGATCTTCGGCTCGAACGCCCGACTTCGCGCCACCGCGGACGCCTACTTCGCTGACGAGGCCGAGGGGACGTTCGTCGAGGACTTCGTCGACGCGTGGAGTAACGTGATGCAGCTCGATCGGTTCGACCTCGAGTAACGCGTCGGCGTACAGCCCTCCTCCCCTCCTCATCGATCACCTTCTCGCCAGCACCGCACGGATCTCGTCGACCTCACAGACGTCAGAGAGTGACAGGATTCGAGCGGAAGTCCACGACTTCAGTCGTGGGTCTGAGCGGACAACTCGGCCACAACCACCGACGGTGGCCCGGCGGGGGTCTCAGTGGATGTGGTATATTTACTTGACTTCGCACGTTTATCGAGGTCAGTGACCTAGAGTGACTGATGCTGCCGATCACGTCGTTTCTCTCCTGCACTGCTCCGATTGATGAGTTAGAGTGCTTTTCGACGCGGCAGAAACACCATGCGAAAACCTACGTCACAGGTCTTGTTGCGGCCAGCAACAAGACCGTCGAGGGCATCTCAATACACGTTCTTCCAGCGAAAAGCGAACGAGCCTTGAACAAGTTCCTCACCGAGTATAACTGGGACACTGGTCAGCTGAACAGAGAACGGCTCGCGCTCCTCCAAGCACACAACGAAACCGCATGGAGTCGTGAAGGTGTCGTCATCATCGACGACACCTTCACTCACAAGACTGGCAAACGGATTCCTAACGTCGGGAAGTTCTACGACCACACCAAACGCGGCTACATCTGGGGACAAAACCTCATCTACGCTCTCTACGCCGACGAAAAAACCACGTACCCACTCAGCTTCCGCCTCTACGAGAAAAACGCGAAGACGCGAATCGAATTAGCGATCGATCTTGTCGACGAACTCATCGAGATAGGTGTCCCGGCGGACACCTATCTCTTTGACATAAGCTACTGCTCGGAAGCATTCGTCACGCACCTCGAATCGTACCACAAGCAGTGGGTCTCAGCAGTCAAGAGCGACACTCGCGTCACCTACGCGGGCGAGCGCATCCGTGTCGATGCGCTCGCCCAGCGCGTTCGTAAAGTGAAGCGGACGATTGGTGAGGAAACGTACCACATCTGGACGCAGAAACGCGACGTTGCACGTCTTGGAGAGGTGAAGCTCCTGATTACCGAAAAAGAATCGGACGACTTCTCGGAGGGTGACGATGATGAAGACAAACCTAGCGTGAAGTACATCGTCTCGAACAAAATCGACGCAAAAGCGAGCCATCTCATCGTGTTGTACGCGATGAGATGGCGAATCGAGACGTTCTTCAGAGACACCAAGCAAGACCTCGGTTTGGGAGCCTGCGAGCTCCGGCATGCCGCAGGTGCCAGTCGGCACTGGCACCTGCTGATGCTGGCCTACAGCCTCCTGAAGCTCGGGATTGCAGACAGCGCTCTAGGAACGGTGATTTCACGAGCAAGTTCGCTTCGTAACGACGTCAAACGTTCCTTCCGTGAAACCGTTCAGAACCTTCTGTCGTGGGCACTCAGCAGTGAACACCGGAACATCGACCAGCTAATGCAGGAGATCGACGTGCTGTTCGTCTAACGTGCGAAGTCAAGTATCTAGACAGTGCCTGTTCGTCGAATAGGTCATGCACTTGACTCAGCGAGCAGTCTCCCCCACTCCAGTAGTTGAGAGCGGTGTTCTCAATGCATAGCGATCGCAGCGTAGATCTGGCCGCTCCAGCGGTTCTTCCACGGAGTATAAAGTGACCGAGTGGATGCGATTGCACCAACAGCACTGTCTTGAGGCGATGGAAGTGAACACTGTTTTGTTGGTGTGAGCGTCAGCATCGGCACATGCCCTCGACGCCCGCCTCACGACGCGCGGTCTTCCGGACGATCGCGACGACTCCATCACACGACTGGCCAGCACCCGACGCAACAGTGCTGTACGATCGCAACGCGCTCGGCGCGCTCAAGGAGGAGATTAGGACGGTTGCGACGATCTAGTTCAAGCATGACGCTCACGGCTCGGTCGATCGCTTCGTCTACCACCTTCCGGTAGCGTACGTCGAGTTCCAGCCCCACGATCGCTATTCCGGCACCACGCAGTACGGGATGGCTCAATTGTTCCGTGTCTTTCTGCTTAAAGCGCTCTACGGCTGGCGCCACGGGACGGCACTTGTGGAGTACCTTGAGCAGCAGCCGGCGCTCCGTCGCCAACTCGAGTTCGAGACAATCCCTGATCAATCGACGCTGTGGCAGAGTTGGCGCAATCGGTTCACCGCCGAGTTGAGAGATACGATCGAGACGGCTGCGCGGACGATTCTGCGGAAAGCAGCGCAAGCAGGCGTGTCCGTGCCGCGAGCGCCGCCGAATACAAGGCCACAGGCTGCGCTGGAGGCGGAATCGACGCTCGATGACCGGGCAGTCCTTGATCGGGCTGCGGCGATCACTGAGCATCTCGGTCGGATTGTCTACCCTGCATTCTCACTCGACCGTGGCCCCGCAGTATTCTATATCGCATCATACAGTTTATGAAATAGCGTCTGCTCTAACTCACCCGGTACGAGCCCTGTACCGCGTGTTTTCTCCGGAAACGGTGGTGTCTGGTGTTACTGCCGCGTAATCCAGTACGCGGCAGTGACCTTATGCATCCCCACTCCGTCTGTGAACCCAGAATGGTACCCGACACGCAGGCAGACGGTACGCCAGGGGTTGAGGCCCTCAGGGAGCCCATCGACGCCCGCCTCCGCAGCATCGACGCCGGCAACTACCGCCGATCGGTGCGATCGGCACTCGAGGAGTTCGCCGCCGTCGTCTGCGAGGACGGCGACATCCAGGCCGTCGACGACGTCACCAAACACGACTGCCGCTACTACGCCCAGTTCCTCCGCGACCGCGCCAATCGCCCTAGCGAGCGGTTCAGCGCTCGCACCGCACACAAGAACTACGCCTTCGTCCGAGCGTCGTTCACGTGGTGGCAGCGCGACGACCGCATCGCGACCAACCCCGCCCAGTGGCGGGGAGCCACCGACGAACTCCCCGAGATAACGAGTGACCCCGACCGACAGTTCTGGACCAAAGCGGACCGGCAGGCCATCCTCCGCTACGTCGACCAACAGGTAGACGCCGTCCTCGACGAAGGCGGCGACCCACTCCCGGCGTTCCGCGACCGCGCGATCGTCTACACGCTCGCCCTCTCGGGCGTCCGCGGGGCCGAAGTATTCCGCGACCCCGCCGACGACCGGCGCGAGGGCTTGCGATGGGCCGACGTGGACCTCGACGGTGGCGTCCTGCGCGTGTTCGGGAAGACGCGAAAGTATCAGTCAGCCCCTCTGCCGACGGCCGCGCAAAGCCGCCTCGACCGGTATCAGCGCGTGCTCGACCCGGGAGAGGCGTGGCCCGTCTTCCCCTCGCTCCACCGCCCGTCGCTCTATCGCACCGTCCGAGAGGGGCTCGCCGACGAACTGCCGAAGCAACGGGTCGAGGAACTGCTCGACGAGCAGGGACCGCTCGCAGTGATGCGCGAGTACGAGCTGGTGCCGCCCGCGCTCTCGGTCCGGGGTGCGCGGACGGTGATGAATCGCCTCTGCGAGGCGGCCGATCTCACCATCGACGGCGACTACCTCAAGCCGCACGGTGCCCGTCGCGGCCTCGGTCACCAGCTATACACGGAGGGCCAAGCCGAACTCGCCCAGGAGGCGCTGCGCCACCAGTCGGTCGAGACGACCCACCAGGCGTATCACGACGTCCAAGCGGAGGAGACCGCTCGCCGCGTCGACGACATCCTGAACGGCCAGTAGCGACACACCGCGTTTCCGCTGTATTCGAGGAGTCAGCGATCTCTGTAGCCGTCGTGAGCAACGATAGTACATCCGAATGCTTCCGAACAGCGGTAGGCGAGAGTCGAATATAAATCGTGTAAAGCCACACAATCTCCCGAAGATCCTCTCTCCGCGTTCTGAGGGTGGTCGTATCCCGATCTTTTTAAGCGAAAATGCTTATCGTCGGTACCGTTGTGGGTATAGATATGCCAGGGATCACCGACAGCGACCGACGACAACTCGAAGCGGAGTTCGACCGCCACCTCAACGTCGGGTTGCACCACGGCGCGCAACTGGCCGTCTACGTCGACGGTGATCTCGTAGTGGATGTCGCGGGCGGAACGACCGGCCCGGAGGGCGACGAGACCACATCCGAAACGCGTCATCTCATCTTCTCGTGTACGAAACCGTACGCGGGGGTCGGTTTGCACCAGCTCATCGAGGACGGCAACGCCGGCTACGACGACCCCGTAGTCGATCACTGGCCGGAGTTTGCCGACGCCGGCACGCAGAAGGCCGAGATCACCATCCGGCAGGTACTCAGCCACACCGCCGGCGTCCCGTACGGCGAGTTCGATGATCAACCCGATAAGTGGGGCGACTGGAATGCGGTCGTCGAAGCGATGGAAGAGATCGAACCGGTCTTCGAGCCCGGCGATCAACCGGCCTACCACACGTTAAACTACGGCTGGCTCGTCGGCGAACTCGTCCGTCGACTCAGCGGACAACACGTCGACGAATACGTCGCAGAACACGTGTTCGACCCCTTGGGTATGAATCGAACGTCTATCGGGCTGGCCGACGACGAAGCGGACGACGTCGCCACCCTGGCCGGATTCGAGGAGTTTGACCGGTGTCGCAGTCCCGGCGAAGGTCTCGGTGTTCCCGCCTCCGAGGCGGCCGAGGCGTTCAATGACGAAGCCGTTCGGCGGGCAGTGATTCCAGCGGCCAACGGCATCGGGACGGCCCGGGATATGGCGCGGTTCTACGCCTGTATTGCCAACGGTGGCGAACTCGACGGGACGCGCCTTCTCGACGAGGAGACGGTCGCCGAAGCGACCCGCACCCACGCTGAAACGGCGTCGGACGGCACGCTGTCTCGACCAGCGAGATACGCCCTGGGGTTCTGGACCGGCGGACTGGCCAACGACATGTTCGGCTCGTTCAGTCGGGAGCGGATGTTCGGCCACGCCGGACTGGGGAGTATCTTCGGATGGGGCGACCCCGAACTGAACGTGGGGTTCGCCTACGTCACGAACGGTATTCGAGAGGAATCGTGGGAGCACGCAGCCCGGGTGAGCGGAATGTCCGACGCCGTCCGGTTAGCACTGCTGGATTGCTAACGTCTACGTTTAGCCAGTACCTCTTCGATGCAGCGTCGAACGATACATCTAACGGACAGCCAGAGCCGGCAACCAGGTTAGACGGAGAGAGACATTGGTCGTTCTCTGTGTTACTTATCGAGGTACTCGATCCCCCATTCGCGGAGCTTCTCGGCGACGAGTTCGGGGTTCTCCTGGGCGACGACCATCGCAGCCTCGCGGGCATCGCCCTTGTAGACAGGGCCGTCGACGAGGTCTCGGAGATCGTCGAGGAACGTGTCTTCGTCGTCCTTGACGAAGGGGCGAACTTCGAGGAGGAGCTGGTTCGTGCGGTCCGCGTTTACTGCGGCGCCACGCATCTGCCGCCGCACGAGATAGGGGAGGCTATCCATGTCGAAATCCGGGGATTGTGGTGTTGTGGGAGTCGCTGTCGAGGCGGTAGAATCCGTCGCTGTATCGGCATGGGGTTCTGAATCTCTGTCCCCGTCCTGTGAAGAAGCTAGTTCCTGTTCGGCGGTTTTCTCGGTCGATTCCGACGCGTCTGTAGACTCGATCTGCGCCTCGGTCGTGCTGGTCGACTCCTGCTGGGACTCCCGTTCCGAGGGATCCTCGTGCTCGTCGTCGGGTGCTTCCTCCTCGAAATTGAGGGTGCCGGTGCCCTTCTTGAGACCCGCCATTAGGAGAGCACCTCCGTACCCTCGATGGTGAGAGTCGGTTCGTGAGGTGGTTCGACGCCGAATTCGGCGGCGAGGTAGCCGGCGATTTCGAGGATGGTTTCGAGGGATTCGACTTCACGGTCGCGACGGCGGCGCGTACCCTTCTCACCGTTATGCCAGCCCTCCTCGACGACCTTGAATGCGGTACCCTGTGCGTCCCACATCTCGTCCATCATGCTTTCGCGTTTCCCCATCGCGGCTGCGATACCGTACTCATCTTCCATCTGATCGATGTAGCGGCGGTGGGTGCTCGTACCGCCGGCGCCAGAGAGGATGACGGCAGCGACACCGACGTCGATGCCGAGATGTTCGCTCATGCTCTCGAGGAGGCCGCTCAGGCCATCCAGACTCTTGTTACCCTTCCCGGCTGGCTTGGTTGGTGCGACCAGGGTGCGGGTCGCGTAAATGGCGTTGTAGAGCATGATCTCGGCGCGGGCGTTCGGATCGATGATGACGACGTCGTAGTCCTTCTGGACGTCGTTCTCCTTCCAGAGGACGTTGTAGAGCTGTTCGTAGCGGTTGAAGTCGTCGCCCATGTTCTCCTCGAAGCGTTCGCGTTGGAGGAGAAGTTCGGTGAATTCCTCGAGCATGTCGTGAGCAGGGAGGACGTCGATGCCCTCGTCGGTACTGCGGATGAGATCTTCAAAGTCGCCACCGGGGCGGCCCAGGACGTGTCGAACGAGATTGTCGGCGTCGGGGTCGTCGCGGCCTTCCTCGACATCGAGGAGGTAGGTGAGGTTAGCAGCCTGGTGGTCGAGGTCGATGACGAGTACATCGAATCCCTGTCGCGCGTGTGCCGCCGCGAGGTTGGCGGTCCAGGTGGTTTTGTGGATGCCACCGGACTCCGAATAGACCGTATACGTGATAGGCATGTATCCGATAGATCGTTCGAGTACATAATAAAGGTGCGTCAGACACTCACCTAATCCAGCGATCCAATTCATTCGGATGATGCATTTAGATGAGTTACTCAGATGCGCCACTCGGATTCCACTGGTAGAAAAGCGATATAGACGTATTATGTAGATAGATGATGTGTCCTAGTGAGGCGTGAGAGAAATACAGACTTGGAGTCCCCCAGAGGCATCCAGAGGGCACCGATACATAGGATAGATAAACGGATTATGTACGTAAATTAGGTTGGTAGATCAGCCGGGCGAGTTAGAAGCATGAATTAGAAAAATGAGTCAGCAGGGGGTAATGCATTAAGCAGAGTAGTGTGCTCTGTAAGAGCGGCGATCAAGGGACTGATCGTGGATCCCGATATTGACGCGAGTAAACGCAACGACTGTCGCCCACGAACCAATCTGCTCATCGCA